>DASSMZ010000270.1:0-4634 GCA_035688325.1 Gaiellaceae bacterium | reverse complement strand
CCCCACTGCTGGACGAGCTCGCGCTTGATCTGGCTCCGCGTCGCGCCCTGGTCGATGCGCAGCTGGACGTACGCCTTGATCCGCTGCGCGGCGGGCGAATCCGATTGCGCCAGCGTCTCGCCCTGGCAGATCGGGCACATCAGCTGGCCCTCGAGCTCGCCGAGCGTCGGATGCTGCTCGCTGGCCGCGGCCGGCGCCGCCAGCGCCAGCGCGACCAGTGCGAGGGCGACGAGCCTCACGACTTCAGCGCCTGCTCGACGCCGTCCTGCACGTCGGTCGCGTTCACCTGGCCGGCCACGTGCACGATCACCCTTCCGGCGCGGTCGAGGAAGAACGTCTCGGGTAGCCCGGTCAGGCCGTACGTCGGCGAGGTGACGTTGTGGTTGTCGTGCACGATCGGGTAGTCGAGCCCGTACTTGTGCGCGAACGCGCGGGCGTCGCCGGCGAAGTCGTTCACGTCGACGCCGAGCACGACCACCCGGCCCGGCCAGCGCTTCGCCGCCGCGGCGAGCGTGGGCGCCTCCTGCTTGCACGGGTAGCACCACGAGGCCCAGAAGTTCAGCACCACGACCTTCCCCCGCAGCGAGGCGAGCTGCAGCTTGCCCGGCCTGTCGATCCGGTTGAGGGTGAAGTTCGGCGCCGCCTTCCCGACCGCGGCCTTCTTGCCGCTGCCGTGCACGAGCTTCCAGACCAGGAGCGCGAGCAGCAGCGCCACGAGGCCGACCGCGAGTGCCTGCGCGCCGAGCTTCAGCCGTGCCGACATCTCAGGCCGAGACGATGAAGACCGTCGTCCCGACCGTGACGTGGTTGAAGAGCCACTCCGCGTCGGGAATGTGCATGCGGATGCAGCCGTGGGACGCCGAGTAGCCGATCGAGGCGTCGTCGGGCGTGCCGTGGATGCCGACGCCGCTCGCGGAGAGGCCCATCCAGCGCGTCCCCAGCGGATTGCCCGGCCCCGGTGGCACGGGCTTCTCGCCCGCGGCCCAGGCCGAGTTCGGCGGGTACCACCACGGGTTGCGCCACTTGACGACGATCTGCCAGCGGCCGAGCGGCGTCGGGTAGGCCGACTGCCCCGTGGCGACGCCGAAGACGCGCACGAAGCGCATGCCCTGGTACAGGTAGAGCCGGTTCGAGCCGCGGCGGATCACGATCACGGGGCCGAACGACGCGCGCGTGACGGCCGGCTTCAGGGCCGCGAACCGGAGCTGCACGTCGGGACGGGTGTTCGTCGCGAGCGCGGTGAAGATCGCGTCCATCGCGTTCAGCCGGCGCAGCGAACGGCCCGGCCGCTCCCGCGTCACGAGCGGGCGCAGGTTCCGCAATGCGAGCGCCGCGTCCACCGGCGCGTGGTCGAACCGCTTCGCCAGCGTCGCGAGATACCGCTGGGCCCCCGTGCGGTCGAGGATCACGCGGAGCTTGAGCTCGGTGCCCGCCGGAGCCGTGAGCGCACGCGCGATCGCGTCGCGGACGTACGCCATCGCGCCGATCCGCGCCGGCGCGAGCGCCAGGCGGCTGTGCGGCGCGAGCAGGACGACCGGCCGCGCAAACGAGGCGCTGACGGCGGTGTACGCGTCGGCCGACGTCATCCCGCCGACCTCGACGCCGGAGATCGAGACGCCGTCGGCGATCACGGCCGGCGTGGCGGTCGTGCCGGTGGTGCCGGTGGTCGTGGTCGCGGCGACGACGCCCGCGGAGAGGCCGCCGGCGGCCAGGAGGCCGAGCGCGAACAGCAGTGCCAGAGCCGCCTTCCTCATCCCCGCGCAAGTGTAGAGGTCACGCGAAAATGCGCGGATCGTTGGTCACGACGCCGTCGACGCCGGCGCGCTCGAGCCAGTGCAGCACCTCCGGGTCGTCGACGGTCCACGCGAGCACCGGCGCGCCGAGCGCATGGCAGCGGCCGACGACCGGCTCGCTGATCACCTCCCAGTAGAGCACCGCCGCGGTCGCGCTCGAGCCGGCGAGCAGCCGGTCGATCCACCGAGGCAGCGCCAGGCGCAGCCCGCGGACGATCGCTCGCGCGGGTGGGTGGAACACCGGGCGCTTCGTCAGGCCCGTGCGGTCCTGCGGGTACGTGCGCCCGAGCCGGAGCGCCGGCTCGACCGCGTGGAGCCTGCGCAGCGTGCCGCGCCGGGACGAGCTGACGAGCGTGCGGCCGACGAGCCCATGACCCCGCAGCGCGGCGGCCACGGCCGTCTCCGCGCCGGTCGACTTCAGGTCGAGGTGCACGCCCGCCTCCGTTCCGGCGAGGTAGCCGAGGACGTCGTCGAGGGTCGGCAGCGCGCCCGCCTCGAGCGGCTCGTCGTGCGCGACGAGGAGCGCGCCGTCGACCTGGTGGACGTCGAACTCGACGAGGTCGCAGCCGAGCTCGACGGCGAGCGCGATCGACTCGAGCGAGTTCTCGGGCGCGAGCGCCGCCGCACCGCGATGGCCGATCCGGAGCATGCGGCCGTTCCGCCGCGAGAGGTCGATCACGCGCGCCTGACGACGACGACCGCGCAGTCGTCCGCGAGGTCGCCGGCGAAGGCCCGGCAGTTCTCGACGAGCGCCTGCGCGAGCTGCTCCGCCGGCAGCCCCGCGTGCGCCGCGAGCGCCGCGTCGAGCCGCTCCTCGCCGTACATCTCGCCGGCGCGCCGCGCCTCGACCAGCCCGTCGGTGAAGAGCACCGCCGCGTCGCCCCGCTCAAGCTGTACGCGCTCGACGTCGTACGCCTGCCCACCGGCGATCCCGAGCGCCAGCCCGCGCACGCCTAGCGGCGCCACCGCCGCGCCGCGGACGACCCGCGGCGACGGGTGCCCGGCGCTCGCGCAGGCCAGCTCGCCCGCGCGGCCGTCGACGGTCAGGTAGAGCATGGTGATGAACTTCCCGTCCGCGATCTCCTCGAGCACGATCTCGTTGGCCGCGGCGAGGAAGTCGTCGGGCTCCGGGTGCTCGCGGGCGAGCGAGCGGAAGACGAACTTCGCCATCGCCATGTCGGCCGCGGCGTCGATCCCGTGGCCCGTGACGTCGCCGAGCACCACGGCCAGGCGGCCGTCGGCCAGGTCGAGGAAGTCGTAGACGTCGCCACCGACGTCCATCCGCGCCGACGAGGCGTAGACGGCGCCGACGTCGAGGCCCTCGGTCACCGGCCGCGCGCGCGGCAGGAGCGAGCGCTGCATCGAGTCGGCGAACTGCTTCTGCTGCTGGTAGAGGCGGGCGTTGTCGAGCGCGAGCGCGGCCTGGCCCGCGATCGACAGCGCGGCGTCGAGCGTCGAGCCCGTCACCGGCCGCCCCGGGTCGAGCGAGACCAGGGTCAGCGTCCCGAGGATCTCCGCCTGCGTCGCGATCGGGATGACCGCGGCGGACGACCCCTTCTCGAGGAACGGCGCGAGCGGCTGGAACGCCGGCCCGAGCTCGGTGGCCGTCCGCGGGTCGAGCACGATCGGCCGTCCGCTGCGGAAGGCCGTCGGACGGCCTGGCGTGAGCGGCTGCGGCAGCGAGAGGATCGCGCGCATCGCGTCGGACATCCGCTCGTCCCGGACGTGCATCGCCACGAGGTCGAGCTCGGCGCCGCGCTCGTCCGGCATCCGTAGCGACGCCGCGTCGACCTCGAGCGTCTCGACGATCGTCCTCGTGACCGCGTCGAGGGTGAGGTCGAGCGAGAGGCTCTCGGAGAAGACGCGCGAGATCTCGTACAGCGCCTGCAGCCGCTTCGAGGCCTCGCGCTCGGCCTCCAACGCCTCGCGCCGGCCCTCGTCGGCGAGCTTCGTCTCCTCGTGGAGGCGGGCATTCTGCACCGCGACCGCGAGCTGGGCCGCCAGCGCGAGCAGCAGCTGCTCCTCGTTCTCGCTCAGCTCGCGCCCGGCGTGCGGGTAGACGGCGAGCAGGCCGATCAGCTCGTCGCGGACGCGCAGCGGGACGGCGATCGCCGCCTCGATGCCGAGCTCCGCGAGCACGTCCTGCACGCCGGCGAGGCGCGGGTCGCTCGGCGCGTACGCGATCCCGAGCAGGCCGCGCCCGCGCGCAGGCCCGAGCAGGAGCTCGAGCAGGCGCTCCGCGACGCGGGCGTGCGGCCCCGTCAGCTCGCGCTCCGCGGCGGGCTCGAGCCGCCCGCGCTCGGCTGCGAGGTAGACCGCCAGCCGCTCGACGCCGAGGAGCTCCGAGACGTGCCCGGTCGCCGTCTCCAGTGTGTGGGCGAGCGAGAGCTGCGCGATCGCCTGTCCCACGATCGTCAGCAGCGCGCGCGTCCGCTCGAGCTCCACCGAGAGCGTCTGTCGGCGCTCGCCCGCGCGCAGGGCGTGGGCCGCGCGAACGGCGAAGGTGCCGAGGCGCTCGAGCAACGGCTCGCCGGGGTCCGGCGCCTCCGCCAGCAGCAGCTGGAGCGCGCCCTGCGGCGGCTCGCCGAGCTGCAACGTCACGACGGCTTCGCCGCTCTCGAGCGACTCGAGCGCCGGCGAACCCGGAACCTCGCGCGCCCGCTGTACGGCTTCGAGCGCTGCGTCCGGCGGCAGCGCGGTGCCCGACAGGGCGGCGAGCACCGGGCCCTGCGCCTCGTAGCGCCAGACGGCGCAGGCGCGGGCGCCGGTCGCCTCGGCCGCGAGCGTCGCGACCTGGTCGGCTGCGCGCGCCTCGTCGGAGCCGGCGGCGAGCGCGTCGCC
>DASSMZ010000269.1:0-7846 GCA_035688325.1 Gaiellaceae bacterium | reverse complement strand
TGATGTCGCGGTGGACGATCCCGAGCTTGTGCGCGAAGCCGACGGCCGCCAGGATCTGCCGCGCGTAGTCGATCGCGGTCTTGATCGGCGCGGGCCCCCGGCTGACGATCAGCTCCTTGAGGGAGCGGCCGTCGAGGTACTCCATCGCGATGTAGTAGGTGCCCTCGGCCTCGCCGCGGTCGTAGATCGAGACGATGTTCGGATGGCTGAGGCCCGCGGCGTTCTTGGCCTCCCGCCGGAAGCGCTCGACGAACGAGTCGTCGGCCGCGTGGCGGTCGTTCAGGATCTTGATCGCGACCCGACGCCCGAGCTCCTGATCCTCGGCGAGGTAGACGTCCGCCATGCCGCCCGCGCCGAGCTTGCGCTCGATGCGGTAGCGACCGTCGAAGACGGAGCCGATCAGGGTGTCCGAGACGGCCATGTCCTCACCAGAGGTTAGGTGTTCGACTTCCCGTTCAGGATTGCCTCCATGACGGCCTTCGCGATCGGCGCCGCCGTCGTCCCGCCGGAGCCGTGCTGGTCCTGCAGCACGACCGCGACGGCGACGCGAGGCGCCCCGACCGGCGCGAAGGCGATGAACCAGGTCGTGTTGGCCGAGCCGATGCCGCCGGCGCCGACCTCGGCGGTGCCCGTCTTGCCGGCGACGCGCACGCCCGGGATCTGCGCGGCCGTGCCCGTGCCGCCGGTGACGACGGCCTCCATCATCCGCGTGAGGTCGTCGGCCGTGTGGGTCGTCATGGCGCGCTTGTACGTGCGCGGCTTGACGCGCACCACGACGCCGCCGGACGGGTTGGTCACGCGGTCGAGGGCGTGCGGCTCCATGATCACGCCCTTGTTGGCGACGGCCGCGGCGACCATCGCCATCTGCAGCGGCGTCGTCAGCATCCGCTCCTGGCCGAAGGCGAGGCGGCCGGGGTCGACCTGCGTGGCGGGGTCGCTCGGGTAGAAGAGCTTGCCGTGGTCGTAGAGGCCGCTCGGCGAACGCTCGTTGCCGGGCGTCTCGAGCGGCGGATCCTGGTAGAAGCCGAACTGCTTCGAGGTGCCGAGGATGCGGGCCGCGCCGATCGACTGGCCGATCTCGCAGAAGACGGCGTTGATCGAGTGCTCGAGCGCCTGCAGGAAGTTGACCGAGCCGAACACCTCGGGCCCGTTCTGGTCGCCGAAGTTCTTCACCTGCTTGCCGTACTCGATGCAGTAGCCGCGGTCGACGAAGCGCGAGTCGATCGTGTACTTGCCCGAGTCGAGCGCGGCCGCGCTCGTCACCACCTTGAAGGTCGAGCCCGGCGTGAACAGGCCGTCGGTGGCTCGGTTCAGGAGCGGCGCCGCGGGCCGGCAGACGGCGCGGATGTTGTTGATCCGGTCGAAGTGGCTCTCGACGAGGTTCGGGTCGTACGTCGGCCGCGATGCCATCACGAGCACCTTCCCGGTGCGCGGGTCGAGCGCGACCACCGACCCGCACTTGCCCTGAAGCTGCTGCATCGCGACCCGCTGCGCGCCCGGCCTGACCGTCAGCCAGACGTCGTTGCCCTTGATCGTCGCGCCGCGGATCCGGTCGAGCGTCGTCTTGAGCACGGTGTCGAGGTTCGCGTTCGCCCCGGTCAGGTAGTCGTTCAGCGACGCCTCGAGCCCGGCGCGCGAGCGCGACTGCGTCGAGTAGCCGACCAGGTGGGCGAACAGGCTGCCCTGCGGGTAGCGGCGCAGGTAGAGCTTCTGGCCGCCGGGGATCTTCTTGATCCGGTTCGAGGCGAGGATCGTGCCGTCGGCGGCACGGATCAGCCCGCGGCGGATCGAGAACTGCGCGACGCGCTGGATCTCGTTGTCCTGCCGGTCGGCGAGCCCGGCGGCGGCCCAGGTCTGCCAGTAGGTGGTCGCGACGATCAGCGCCGTCAGCAGGGCGACCCCGATCAGCGCGAGCTTGGCGATCTGCCGGTTCACAGGCGTTCCGCGTTCGCCCGGTTGGAGACGAGCAGGAGGCCCGCGAGCAGGACGAAGTTCGCCACCACGCTCGAGCCGCCGTAGCTGATGAACGGCAGCGTGATGCCCGTCAGCGGGATCAGGCGCAGGATCCCGCCGACGATGATGAACGTCTGCAGCGCGAACGCGAACGTGAGGCCGATCGCGAGCAGCTTCGAGAAGCCGTCGTCGGCCAGCATCGCGATCTTGAAGCCGCGCGCGACGAACAGCATGTAGACGAGCAGCAGCGCGGCGACGCCGACGAGGCCGAGCTCCTGCGCGAGCGCCGAGTAGATGAAGTCGGTGTTCAGGTAGGGGATCAGCTGGCCGCCGCCGGTCGTCTGGAAGGTGCCCCTGCCGAGGCCGGTGCCGAACCAGCTCCCGTGGGCGACGGAGTAGAGCGACTTGACGAGCTGGTAGCTGGCGCAGTCCTGGCGGGGCAGCATCGTCCCGCTGGTGACGCAGTAGACCGGGTGGTCGGTCCACGGGTGGAGCCAGATCGTGACCCGGTCGCGGACGTGCGCGACATAGTGGTAGACGGCGAAGGCGCCCGCGAGGAAGAGCGTCGCGCCGATGGCGACGTACAGCACCCGGGCCGTCGCCACGTAGAGCATCGCGAGGAAGATCCCGAAGTAGAGGAGCGCCGAGCCGAGGTCGTTCGTCTCGACGAGCACGAGCATCGCGCCGCCCCAGATGAGGAGCAGCGGCCCGAAGTCCTTCAGCCGTCCCTGCGCCAGCACCTCGCGCTTCTCGCGCAGATAGCCGGCGAGGAAGACGATCAGGAAGACCTTCGCCAGCTCGCCCGGCTGGAACTGCAGCGAGCCGACGTGCACCCACAGGCGCGCCCCGTTGACGGACTGGCCGAACAAAGGAATCGCGGGCAGGATCAGGAGCAGGATCGCGCTCACGCCGAAGAGGTACTTGTAAGACTCGAGCCGCCGGTAGTCGTGCCGGAGCAGGAACAGCGCCACCGCGAAGGCGGCGAGCGCGACGACGATCCACAGCCCCTGCCGGAAGGCGTCGGTCGGGTTGAGGCGGTAGATCTCGGTCAGGCCGATGCCGGTCAGGAGTCCCGCCATCGGCAGCAGGTACGGGTCTGCGTAGGGCACCGTGTAGCGTGCGACGAGGTGGGCGGCGAGGTAGAGCGCGAAGAAGAAGCCGGCGTACGAGAGCGACGCCGTCGAGACGACGTCCTGGCGCGCGATGTAGACGCTGGCGAAGCCGAGCGCCGTGAGCGCTCCGACGACGACCAGGTTCGCGAGCTCGCGGTTCCTGTAGCTCATCCGGCTCCGATCTGCTTCTCGTAGCGGCGCACCCTGGCGCGCGCGGCGCTTTCGCCGCTCAGGTGATGGTCGAACAACTGCTTCCGCTCCGCCTGACTCAGCTGCGCCGTCAGGAGCGGGCTGACGTAGACGGCGCGGTAGAGGCGGACGTTGCCGACGAGGTTCCACGGCACGCCCTGGTAGACGGCGACGTGGCCGTCGGGCTCGGCGCCCACGAAGTGCGAGCGCCAGAGCCCCCAGACCGCGCCGCCGAGGACAGCGATCACCAGCAGCAGCCCGACGACGACGAGCAGCGCGTTGCGGCCGGGGTGGCCGTCGCGGCGCTGTCGCTCGGGCTCCTCGACGGCGACGGCGGGCACGCGGTCGAGCTCGCTGAGCGTGGCGTCCTCGTCGTCCTCGACCGGCGGCAGCGCGACGGTGCGCTCGGTCGCGCCGTCGCTGCCGTTGGTGCCGGCGATCTCGAAGAAGACGACGGTGATGTTGTCGTCGCCGCCGCCCTTGTTGGCCGCGCGGACGAGCGCCTTGGCCGCGGCCTGCAGGTCGGAGCGGTTCCGCTCGACCTCGCGCAGGATCGTGTCGTCGTCGATCATCGAGGTGAGGCCGTCCGAGCAGAGCAGGAACAGGTCACCGGGCCGCGTCTCGACGGAGAAGGTGTCGACGTCGACGTCCGGGTCGGTGCCCAGCGCGCGCGTGATCACGGAGCGCTGCGGGTGCGTGTCGGCCTCCTCGGGCGAGAGCTTGCCGCTGCGGACGAGCTCCGCGACCAGCGAGTGATCCTCCGTCAGCTGCTCCAGACGCCGGTCGCGGATCAGGTAGGCGCGCGAGTCGCCGACGTGGCCGATCGCGACGCGGCTGTCCTCGACCAGGGCGACGGTGATCGTCGTGCCCATGCCGGAGGCCGACGAGTCCTGCGTCTGCCGCTCGTACACCCGGCGGTTCGCCTGCTGGATCAGCTCGTCGACGCGCTCCTCGCCGCCGCTGCGGTTCGTGTCGTCGCGCAGCGCAGCGGCCGCGAGGCCCGACGCGAGCTCGCCGGCCTGCGCGCCGCCCATCCCGTCGGCGACCGCGAACAGCGGCGGCTCGCAGACGTAGGCGTCCTCGTTGTGCCGGCGCCGCCTGCCGGTGTCGGTGATGCTCGCGCTCCGGCCCAGGACCGAGCTCACGCTTCGTACCTCAGCTCGGTCTCGCCGACGCGCAGCACGTCGCCGGGCGAGAGCCGCTTGGCGTGCGTCAGGCGGATGCCGTTCAGGTAGGTCCCGTTCGTCGAGCCGACGTCCTCGAGCCAGACGCCGTCCCGGCGCGGCTCGACGCGGGCGTGGCTCGACGAGGCGTACTCGTCACGGGCGAGGTTGACGTCGTTGCGCGAGCCGCGGCCGACGAGCAGCGGCGCGGAGTCGAGCTCGAGCTCGTCGCCCTCGTCGAGCGCGGGGCTCCTGACGACGACGAGGCGGCCGCTCACGACCGACGGCGCGTCCTGCCCGAGGCCGGGCACCGAGCCGGGCGCGAGGACGAAGCTCTCCTGCGGCATCCGCGTGTCCTTGGCGGCCGAGCGCACGATCCGCCAGATGAACAGGTAGAGCAGGACGAGGAACGCGAGCTTCAGGACGAGCAGCGCCTCCTCGACGGCGACCGAGGCGACGGGCATCAGCCGGACTCGGTCTCCCGCCGGAAGACGAGCTCGGTCGAGCCGAGCGTGATCTTGTCGCCCTGCCGCAGCTTCGCGCGCTTCTGGGGGCGCCCGTTCACCTCCATCCCGTTGGTCGAGCCGAGGTCGACGACCCAGTAGGCGGCCCCCTCCTGGCGCACCTCGGCGTGCCGGCGCGAGACGTTCGGGTCGGGCACCTGGATGTCGCAGTCCTTCGAGCGCCCGATCGTCACCGGGCCGCCGTCGAGCTCGTGCCTGGTGCCGTTCACCGTCAGGCTGACGATCTCGCGGCCGAGGCCGAGCTCCTCGACCGAGACCGCCTCGGTCTCGACGGGCTTGCGGTAGACCATCGTGTGGCCCGGCTCGACCTGCGGCTCGGGCGCGCCCGGCTGGGGCTCCGCGCCCTGCACCATGCGCGTGGCGATCCCGAACTCGCCCATCTCGAGGTCGTCGTCGGTCTCGAAGAGAACCTCCGGCGGCGAGAGCAACTCGTAGCGCTCCCGGCGCGCGTTCTCGGCGATGTACTCCTGCAGCTCGCTCCGCAGCGAGTCCTCGTAGTTCTCGAACTGCTCGCGGTCGGCGGGCGCGAGGTAGACGGTGTACTCGTTGGGCGCGTAGACCCGCGAGACCGAGACCACGCGGTGATCCTCCATCTCCTTGACGAGCTTGCGCGCGAGCTCGACGGGCTGCACGTGGGTGCGAAAGGCGCGGCCGAAGACACCCTCGAAGAGGCCTTCCAGCTTGTGCTCGATGTTCCTGAGGACGCTCATCCGGCCGGGTTATGCCCCCGGGGGTTGAAGATTAGCTTCGGCCTCTGAGCGCCAGCACCGTGCAGGTGACCCAGATCGAGACCACGAGCGGCGCGGCCGCGACCGTGGGCGCCGGCAGGAGCGTCGCGGCGATCAGCGCGGCGCCGAAGCCGGCGATCCACCACGGGCCGCGGTCGCGCACGTGCGGGATGGCGACGGCCGCGGCGGCCAGCACCACGGCCTCGAGCAGGATCGCCGGTCGGCTCGAGAGCGCGTGCAGGAGCGCAAAGGCGACGGCGAAGGGGTCGTCGGCGCCGGTGACGCCGATCCCCTTGGGGGGCGTCGCGCCCGTGAACGGCAGCGAGGCGTGGCGGAGGCCGGCGACCAGCGCCGCGAGCAGCACTGCCGTCGCGACCTGCGCGGCGCGCCGGGCCGGGTTGCGGATCCCCTGGCTCGCGAGCGGGAGGAACCCGAGCGCCAGGAGCGGCGCGAGCAGCGGGCCGAGCACGAGGAAGAGCCCCTGGCGCGGCGCACGCCACGAGAGTGCGAGCCAGATGCAGGCGAGGCCGGCGTAGGCGTACGCCAGGCCCGACGAGACGTTGCCGAGCGGGAGGACCGGCACGGCCAGCGAGAACGCGAGGCCGAGTCGTGGCCGCACGAGCGTTAGCGCGGCCGCGATCAGCGCGAGCAGCGGCACGAAGAGACCCGGGAAGAACGGCAGCGCCGCGGCGCTCCACCCGGCGAAGAGCGCGGCCGCCGCCGGCGCGGCGAACTGCACCGGCGCGCGGACGGCAGGGATCGTCGTCCGCGTGCCGCGCCGGCGGACGCGCTCGGCGAAGGCGTCGCGCAGCTCGTGCGCGAGCAGCGCCGCCGAGGGGCGCGCGGCCGGGTCGAGCGCGAGCATCCGGTCGACGAGCGCGCAGAGCGGCTTCGGCAGGTCCGGGCGCACCGAGGCGAGAGCCGCGGCACCGGCCTCGATGCGCTTCGCCGTCTCGAGCAGCGAGCCGTTCCAGAACGGATGCCAGCCGGCCAGCGACTCCCAGAGCATCGCGCCGACCGCCCAGACGTCGGCCGGCGGGCCGCCGGACTCGCCGTGCACGAGCCGCTCGGGCGGCACGTAGGCGAGCGTCCCGGGCACGTCGCCGGTCGCCGTCAGCGACTCCTCCTCCGCGAGCTGCGCCAGCCCGAAGTCGAGCAGCCGGGCCGAGATCCCGTCGCCTTCGGCGAGCAGCACGTTCGACGGCTTCACGTCGCGGTGCACGATCCCGCGCGCGTGCGCGTGCGCAAGGCCTTCGAGCACCTGCGCCGCCGTCTCGACCGCGTCCGCGTCCGTCAGCTCGCCGCCCCGCAGCGCCTCGCGCATCGTCTTGCCGGGAACGTACTCGTAGGCGATGTAGACGTTCCGCGGGTCGCGCTCGAGGCCGTAGGCGCGCAGGCAACGCTCGTGGCGGAGCCGCGTCGCCGCGAGCGCCTCCCGCTCGGCGCGCGTCGCCGCCTTGCCCTCGCGGGGCACGATCTTCAGCGCGACGTCGAGCCCGTTCCGCTCGTCCCGCGCGAGCCAGACGGAGCCCGAGCCGCCGCTCCCGAGCGGGCGCAGGGGCCGGTAGCGCTCGGCCACGAGCGCACTCGAGGAAAGCGCAAGGGCCGCCTCCGACACCAGGCCAGGTTTGGCGCTCCTGCTGAGAGTCCTGCCCCGACCGACGAACTCGCTAGAGTGAGCCGACTTTTTCCTGCAAAAGCCGGGCGCCCCATGACCGAGCACGACACCGACATCGACTTCGACTTCTTCGAGGACGAGCCGCCGACGCAGGAGAGCTCGCGGACGGAGGGGCTGATCCCGCGCCGCGGCCCGCGCGGCCCGCAGCGTCCCCCTCGAGCCCCGGCGAACCTGACGCCGCTCCTCCGGCTGGTCGGGCTGGTCGCCTTCGCGATCCTGATCGTCGTGCTGCTCGTCTTCTGGATCCAGAGCTGCCAGGCCAGCAGCAAGGAGAGCACCTACAAGAACTACATGAGCAAGGTCTCCGAGGTCTCGAGCTCGTCCCAGCAGATCGGCAAGCAGCTCAACCAGGTGCTGCTCGCGCAGGGCCAGAAGGAGGCGCAGCTCGAGCAGAAGATCTCCGGCCTCGCGCGCCAGGAGCAGCTCGACGTCCAGCGTGCCAAGCAGATCACGCCGCCCGGCACGCTCCGCGACGAGCACAACGCGCTGATCCAGACGC
>DASSMZ010000266.1:0-7250 GCA_035688325.1 Gaiellaceae bacterium | reverse complement strand
TCCTCGCCGGCCGGCGCGCCGAGCCGGCGCAGCGCCTCGGTCAGCACCGCGCGGTAGCTCCTCGTCCCGTCGGCCTCGAGTTGCGGCTCGAGCTCGTGGTAGCGCTGCAACAGCTCGCCGGCGCGGCCCTCGCCGAAGACACGGGCGAGCTGCGTGCGGATCCCGCCGTTCCAGTCGATCAGCGTCCCGTAGCAGTCGAAGGTCGCCCACCGGTCCCTCGCCACGTGTGCGAGCTTACCGCCGGACATGCAGCGCAGGACGGTCACGGTTTTGTTCTGCGACGTGACGGGCTCGACTGCCCTCGGCGAGTCGCTCGACCCCGCGGCGCTGCGGGCGCTGCTCTCGCGCACGAATTGCAGAGGCTCAACCTCCACGTCTGGCCCGACGTCCACAACGGCCGGTACTGGGACGCGCACTTCGCCCAGTACCTCCGGTTCTACGCCGAAGCCTGCGGCTAGTCCTCGAAGCGCCTGAGGACGATCGTGGCGTTGTGCCCGCCGAAGCCGAACGAGTTCGAGACGGCGGTGCGAACGTCGGCCTCCCGCGACTCGTTCGGGATGTAGTCGAGGTCGCATTCGGGGTCCGGTTCCTCGTAGTTGATCGTCGGCGGCAGCACGCCGCGGTCGATCGCGAGCACCGAGAACATCGCCTCGACCGCGCCGGCCGCGCCGAGGCAGTGGCCGGTGGCACCCTTCGTCGAGGAGACGGGCGTCTTGCGCGCGTTCTCCTCGCCGAGCGCGAGCTTGATCACGCGCGTCTCGGCCGAGTCGCCGAGCGGCGTGGAGGTGCCGTGCGCGTTGATGTAGTCGATCTCGCCCGGGTCGACGCCGGCGTCGCCGAACGCCATGGTCATCGCGCGCGCCGGGTTCTCGCCGGAGGGGTCGGGCTCGGTGATGTGCTGCGCGTCCGAGGAGAGCCCGTACCCGAGCAGCTCGGCGTAGATCCTCGCGCCGCGCGACCGCGCGTGCTCGAGCTCCTCCAGCACGACGACGGCGCCGGCCTCGCCCATGACGAAGCCGTCGCGGCCCGTGTCGAACGGGCGGCTCGCCTTCTCCGGCGCGTCGTTCCGCCGCGAGAGCGCGCGCATCGCGCTGAAGCCCGCGATGCCGACCTCGGTGATCGGCGCCTCGGTGCCGCCGCAGAGCATCACGTCCGCGCGCCCGAGCCGGATCGCGTCGAGCCCGTCGCCGATCGCCATGTTCGACGCGGCGCAGGCCGTGCACTGGGAGCTCAGCGGTCCCTTCGTCCCGAGCTGCATCGAGACCCAGGCGGCGCCCATGTTCGGGATGATCTCCGGGATCGAGAACGGGTTGACGCGGTCGGGGCCGCGCTCGAGCAGCTCGCTGTGGCAGTCCTGGAACGCCTTCAGGCCGCCGATGCCGGTCGCGACCGCGGCGCCGACGCGATCGGCCTCCGATTCGATCGAGATGCCGGAGTCGGCCTCCGCCTGGCGGGCCGCCGCGACGATCAGGTGCGCGAAGCGGTCCATGCGCCTGGCCTGCTTGCGCTCGATGTAGTCGGTCGGGTCGAAGCCGGTCACCTCGCAGGCGAAGTGGACGGCGTAGTCGCTCGAGTCGAACTGCGTGATCTCACCCGCTCCGGAGCGCCCGGCGACGAGCGTCTCCCAGGTCGACTCGACGTCGGTGCCGAGCGGGGTCACGGCGCCGAGGCCGGTGATCACGACCCTGCGGCGTCCGTTGAGTGAGCTCCCGTTGTCCATCTACATTCCGAGTCCGCCGTCGACGAGGAGCACCTCGCCCGTGATGAAGGCGGCCTCGTCGGAGCAGAGGAAGCGTACCGCCCCCGCGATGTCCTCCGGCTCGCCGAGCCGGCCGAGCGGCGTGTTCGCGAGCATCGCCTGCTGCGCCTCCTCCGGCAGCACGTCGGTGAGCCGCGTGTTCACGTAGCCCGGAGCGACCACGTTCGCGCGCACGTTCCGGCTGCCGAGCTCACGCGCGAGCGACTTGGTGAAGCCGATGATCCCGGCCTTCGAGGCGCCGTAGTTCGTCTGGCCCCAGTTACCGTGGACGCCGACGATGCTGCTCACGTTCACGATCGCGCCCGCACGCCTCTTCATCATCCCGCGCACCGCGGCGCGGCAGGTGTAGAAGACGGACGAGAGGTTGGTCTCGATCACGTCGCGCCAGTCGGCGTCGGGCATCCGCGCGAGCAGGCCGTCGCGCGTCAGGCCGGCGTTGTTGACGAGCACGTCGAGGTCGCCCGCTTCCTCGACGAGGCGCCTGGCCGCCTCGGGGTCGGAGACGTCGGCCTGGACGGCGCGGCCGCCAGCCTCGTCGGCGACGGCGTCGGCCTCCTCCGCGCCCGAGCGGTAGCCGACGACGACGTCTGCGCCCGCGCGCGCAAGCTCCAGCGCGATGGCGCGGCCGATTCCGCGGGAGCCGCCGGTGACGAGCGCCGTCTTGCCGTCCAGCGAACAGAACTCAGGCAGAGCCGAGCGTCTCCCGCAGCTTCTCGAGCGAGGCGAGATCGCCCACCGGGATCGCCTTCACACTCCTGTCGATCCTCTTCAGTAAACCGGTGAGGACGTTGCCCGGTCCGACCTCGACGAAGACCTTCACGCCCTGCCGCATCAGCTCTCGCGCGGCCTGCGTGAACTTCACCGGCGCCGTCAGCTGCTCGACGAGCAGCGACGCCATCCGCTGGGCGGGCTCGATCTTCGCCGTCACCGTCGACATGAACGGCGCGATCGGCTCGGAGAACTTCGCCATGTCGAGCGCCGGGCGCAGATGCTCTGCGGCACGTGCCACGAGCGGGCTGTGGAACGCGCCCGACACGCGGAGCTTGACCGTCCGCCGCGCTCCCTGGAGCTGGGCCTCCTCGCAGCACTCGTCGACCGAGAGGCTCTGCCCCGAGATCACGATCTGGCCGGGGCAGTTGTAGTTCGCCGGCCACACGTTCGCGATGCGGGCGCACAGCGCCTCGACCACCTCGTCCTGCAGGCCGAGGATCGCGGCCATCGAGCCCGGGTTCTCACGAGCGGCCTCGGCCATCGCGAGACCGCGCTGGCGCACGAGCGAGATCGCGTCGTCGGTCGTCAGCGCCTGAGCGGCCGCGAGCGCGGCGAACTCGCCGACCGAGTGGCCGACGACGACGTCGGGCTCGAAGCCGTCGGCGCGGAGCGCGGCGAGCACGGCGAGGCTGGTGGCGACGAGCGCCGGCTGCTGCACCTCCGTCTGCACGAGCTCCTCCTCGGGAGCCTCGAAGCAGAGGTGCATGAGGTCGAGCCCGGACGCGACGCTGCCGCGGCGGTAGACCTCCATCGCCTCCGGCACGGCCAGGGCGATCTCTCGGCCCATGCCCGCCTCGAGCGACCCCTGGCCAGGGAAGCAAAACGCGATCTTCGGCGCGCTCATCCGTTTCCTCCTGCAGTCCATTCGATCAGACCCGAGCCCCACGTGAGCCCGGCGCCCATTCCCGTCATCAGCACGAGCTGCCCCGGCCGCAAGCGCCCGTCGGCCGCCGCGTCCGCCAACGCGAGCGGGATCGAGCCCGACGAGGTGTTGCCGTAGCGGTCGACGTCGATCACGGTCTTCTCCTCCGGGATTCCGAGCTTGTGGCGCGCGTGCTCGATGATGCGCACGTTCGCCTGATGAGGAACGTAGACGTCCACGTCTTCGATACTGCGTCCGCACTCGGCCAGCACGGCTTCCGCGGAGCTCACCAGCACCCGCGTCGCGAACTTGAAGACCTCGCGGCCGTTCATCTTCACGAAGTGCATGTGCTCCGCCACGGTCTGCTCCGTCGCCGGCGCGCGCGAGCCGCCGGCGGGAACGTAGAGCTGCGGGCCGCCGGAGCCGTCGGCGCCCAGCTCGAAGCCGAGGAAGCCGCCGCTCGGAACGTGCTCGAGCACAACCGCGCCCGCCCCGTCGCCGAACAGCACCGCGGTCGAGCGGTCGCTCCAGTCGAGGATCCGGGAAAGGACGTCGCCGCCGACGACGAGCGCCTTCTTGGCGAGGCCGCCGGCGAGCATGCCGTAGCCCTGCGCGACCGCATACATGAAGCCGGTGCAGCCGGCCGACAGGTCGTAGGCGCCCGCGTCGGGCGCGCCGAGTCGATCGGCGAGGATCGCGCCCGTCGACGGAAACACCATGTCGGGCGTGACCGTCGCGACGATGATCAGGTCGATCTCGCCGGCGTCGAGGCCCGCCTGGCCGAGCGCGTCGCGGCAGGCCGGGAGGCAGAGGTCGGACAGCGCCTCGTCCGGGCCTGCGATCCGGCGCTCGCGAATCCCGGTGCGCTCGCGGATCCATTCGTCGGAGGTGTCCATCAGGGTCGAGAGCTCGTCGTTCGTCATCACGCGCTCAGGCACGCGGCAGCCGAGGCCGGTGATCGAGATCGCGGAGCCGTTGGCGGTGCCGATCATCGCTCCACCGCGAAGGTCAGCGTCCCCCGGGCCGCGAGCTCGTCGCCCACGCGCGCCGTTGCCTTGCCCTTCCCGATCGGTCCGCGCACGGTCTCGAGCGTGCACTCGTAGACGAGCTCGTCACCCGGCTCGACGATCCGCTTGAAGCGGACGTCGTCGATCCCCGCGAAGAGCGCGAGCCGACCGCGGTTCTCCTCCTGCGAGAGCACCGCGACGGCACCCGTCTGCGCCATCCCCTCGACGATCAGGACGCCGGGCATCACCGGCCGGCCGGGGAAGTGGCCGGCCAGGTACCACTCGTCCTCGCGCACCGTCTTGCGGGCGACCACGCGCTCGCCCGGCTCGAGCTCGAGCACCTCGTCGATCAGGAGGAAGGGCTCGCGATGAGGCAGGATCGCCTCGATCTCGGGGCGCGTGAGCGTCGTCACGCCGCGTGCTCGTCCGTCAGCCGTGCGCGCAGGCCGGCGCGGGCGCGGTGCGCGTAGCACTTCGCCGTCCCCACGGGCATGCCGGAGCGTTCCGAGATCTCCGCGAACGAGAAGTCCAGCGCGTCCTTCAAGACGACCACGCTCGCCTGCTCGTGCGGCAGGGTCGCGAGCTCCGCCGCCAGCTCGTGGCGCAGCTCCGAGAGGGCCACCTCGCGCGCCGGGTCGGCGTCGTCGGCGACGCGCTCGTCCTCGAGCAGCGGCTCGCAGCGGCGCACGCGCTGGCGGTCGGCGAAGTCCCAGCAGGTGTTGACGACCAGCCGATGGAGCCACGTCGCGAACTGCGAGTCGCCGCGGAACTGGCCGATGCGAACACAGAGCTTGGCCAGCGCCTCCTGGGCGGCGTCGCGGGCGTCCTCGGGGTCGGCGAGCACGTGCGCCGCCAGCCGCTCGACGCGCGGCGCGTGCCGCTCGCAGAGCGCGGCGAGCGCCTGCTCGTCGCCGTCTCTCGCTCGTTTGACCAGGATCGGATCACTCAGCCTCTCGTAGACGAGCGGCCGGACCGGCCGCGGGTCTTGAGGAATCTGACGGCGCTTGCGAAGAGGAGGTTGCACGGCGGCGCCTAGTCTAGGTTCGGGGTTCGACTCGTTGTCGGCGGAGGCGGTGCCACCGCGGCTGCGCGGCCGGCTCGGGCGGCCGCCGCGAGAGGTCGACCGGGCCGTGTTGCTGGCGGAGCTGCCGGAGCGGCTCGAGCGCCCCTACGACGCGTGGCTCAGCGCCGCGCGCCGACCGCGCGGCTCTTGTTGCCCGCGAGGTCGACCAGGTAGGCGGTCAGCCGCACGACGCGGCCGCGCGGCGCGACGTGCACGAGGCCGGCCTTGCGCACCTTGATCGCGCGCCAGCGGCCGTTCAGCGCAAGCACGAGCCGCCCGGGCTCGGACGCGCGGAAGACGAGCGCACGAAGCGAGAGCAGCCGCAGCGTCGGCGCCCGGCGGTCGATCGCCACCGGCGCGGTCTGCGTCACCGTGAGCAGCGAGTCGGTCGTGCTGACGGCGAGCGTGTAGCGACCGTCGCGCAGGCCGCCGCCGTCCCAGGTCAGCTGCTGCGGCCCGGCCGGCAGGTCGGCGGTGAGCAGCGACGCGACCACGGTCGACCCCTCGAGCACGCGCACCTCGACGTGGGCCGGGTTGACGAGCGTGAAGCCGATCGGGTCGGTGTCGAGGACGCCGTCGCCGTTCGGCGAGAAGGCGGGCGCGGCCGTGGTCGCCGCGAGCGTCCGGTCGACCCAGAAGCGGGTCGAGGTCGAGACCTGCTTCGCCCCCGCAGTCGCCGTGAGCGCGAGCTTGTACCAGCCGTCGGGCAGCGCAGCGGGGCTCCAGCTCAGCTCCTGCTTGCCGGCCGGCCGCGTGCCCTGGAACACCGTCGCCAGCGGAAGGCCCGTCGAGTCCTCGACCTGTGCGGTCACGGTCGCCGGCGCCGCGAGCCGGTAGGTCACCTTGGCCTGGTCGCCGCGGCCGTCGCCGTTGGGCGAGACGACGTTCGGCGCCACCTTGAGCTGGCTGAGCGCGAGCGGGGCCGGCGCGCTCCCGAGCGACCCCGTCGCCGGCCGCATCGACGGCGCGGTGATCGCCCAGCTGTAGTGAGCCGAGGCAGCTGTAGTCGCGTCCCAGGTCCAGTCGACCTTCGTCCCCGTCCCCGTGCCGCTCGCCACGGTGGCGCCGGTGTCGTCGCGCACCGTCAGCGTCCACGTGACCGCGTTCGAGAGCCGCGCGGTGAAGCGAACCGGCCCGCCGACCGCCCCGGTGACGGCCGGCGCGTAGAGCTTCGGGAGGCCCGTCTGCGCGACGGCGGTGCGGATCGACGGGAGCTGGGCGTAGAGGCTCGCACCCGGACAGCTCGTCGGGTAGACGTCGCGGTGACCGGAGATCGCGTTCAGCGTGACGGCCGCGCCCGCCGCGTAGCGCGGGTTGCCGGCCGACACGCGGACGACCTTCGAGAGCGGGTCGACGTGCGCGAGGTCGAGCCGCCACGAGATCAGCGACACGAGCGCGCTGCGGGCCGCAGGCGAGATCGACGTCGAGCCGTAGTCGCCGATCAGGGCGATGCCGACCGAGCCGCTGTTGAACCCCATCGCGTGAGCGCCGACGACGGCCTTCGTGACGCCGCCGTAGCGGCCTTCGAAGATCTGGCCGTACTTGTCGACGAGGAAGTTGTAGCCGATGTCGTTCCAGCCGTTCCCCTGCACGTGGTAGAGCTCGATCGCCCGCACGATCGAGGCCGACTGCGCCTTGGTGTACGAGTTCGAGCCCGCCGTGTGGTGGACGATCGCGAGGTGGATGCCGTCGGCGTAGAACGGCGTGCCCTTGCGAATCGCCTCGTCGGCGTGCCAGTCGGCGCGCGTGATGATCGGCGGCGCGTCGGCGATCTCGAGGCGCTTGCCG
>DASSMZ010000262.1:0-2210 GCA_035688325.1 Gaiellaceae bacterium | reverse complement strand
CCGCGGTCGGCGTCGAAGCAATGGCCCTCGCGCGTCACGAGCACGCCGTGGTCTGCGCGCTCGAGCTCTGCCGGCCGAGCGAGCCAGACGTCGGCCAGCAGCTGCGCGACCCGCTCGCCGCCCGGCCGCGCCTTGACGTGGCTGGCGAGCGGCTCCGCGCCCAGGAGCGGCGGCCGCGTCGGCCGCTGCTCGGCGCGCGGCGGCACCAGGACGCCGAGGTCGCCGAGACCCCCTTTCCGCGCACGATCGACGAGCGCCAGCGCGGCGGCGGTGTCGGCGGCGACGAGCGACGCCGCACGACGCGCCAGCGCCGCCGCAACTGCGCGCTCGAAGCCTGCCTCGACCTCCAGCAGCGAGAGCGCCAACCGCTCGCCCTCCTCGGCGAGCGCCCGCGCGGCGGGAGGCAGTCCTTCCCGCTCGGCCAGCGAGTGCTCGAGCGCCGCCAGCCGCTCGCGGACGAGCCGCGCCTGCTCGCGCAGCGCCTCTCGCTCCGGGTTCGCACGCGACCGCGGGAGCAGCGGCTCGGCCCGCAGTCGCTCTGCGAGCTCGCGGGCGGCGTCGCGCCGCAGCTCGAGCCGCTCCGACGCGCTGCGCAGCCGGTAGAGCGCCGAGGTCGCGCCTTCGCCGCGGCCCGCGGCCGCGGCGAGCTCTTCCTCGACGCGGTTGCGCTCGAGGAGGAGCGCCTCGAGCCGCTCGGCCGTGCGCTTGCGCTCGAGCGATGCCGCCGTGCGCCGCTCCTCGACCTCCGCGAGCCGCTCGTCGACCGCGGCCAGGTCGAGCTCGGCCAGCCGCGCCCGCAGGCCGGCGATCTCGCCGCGCAGCTTCTCGGCGCGCTCGGCCGCGGTCGCCTGCAGCGCGAGCGGCCGGAGCCGCGTCTTCACCTCGGCCTCGAGGTCACAGGCGCGCTCGACCTGGATCTGCACCCGCGCCAGCTTCAGCTCGGCCCGGTGCCGCCGCCGCTTGAACTTGCCGAGGCCGGCCGCGTCCTCGATCAGCGCCCGCCGCTCCTCGGGCTTCGAGGCCAGGATCTCCTCGACCTTGCCCTGGCTGATGACGGAGCCGTGGCTGCCGCCGAGGCCGACGTCGGCGAGCAGCTCGACGAGGTCGGTACGCCGGACGGGCGCCCGGTTGATCAGGTACTGGCCCTCGCCACCGCGGTGCAGCCGGCGTGTGACCGAGATCTCGCCGAAGTCGAGCCCGGCGAAGGCGCCGTCCTCGTTGTCGAACAGGAGCTCGACCTCGCAGTGGTCGGCCGGCGCATGGCCGGGCGAGCCGGCGAAGAGCACGTCGTCGGGCTTCTCCGCGCGCAGCTCGCTCGGGCTCTGCGAGCCCGAGGCCCACAGCAGCGCGTCGGCGACGTTCGACTTGCCGGAGCCGTTCGGCCCGACGACGACGGCGACGCCGGGCTCGAGCCGGACCTCGACCGGCTCCGGGAACGACTTGAAGCCGCGCAGCTTGATCGAACGCAGGTGCACGCGCGCCGGAGGCTACTTGCCGGGCCGGATATCGCCGCGCCCGCGCTAGGCGGCGAGGCCGAGGCGGTCGAGCGCCTGGCGCGCGGCGGCCTGCTCGGCGGCCTTCTTCGAGCGGCCGGAGCCGACGCCGGCCTCCTCCCCGTCGATCACCGCCGCGCAGGTGAAGACGCGGTCGTGCGGCGGGCCCTCGACGTCGAGCACGTTGTAGACGACCGACTTGCCCTTCCGCGCCAGCTCCTCCTGGAGCTCGGTCTTGTGGTCGACGTGGCTGGTCAACGCGTAGGTGATGCGACCGTCGAACGCCGCGACGACCGCTTCCCGGATCGGCTCGAAGCCGTGCTGCAGGTAGAGCGCGGCGAGCGAGGCCTCGAGCAGGGCGGCCAGCACGTTGCGGTTCCGCGCGAGGCGGTCGAGCTCCTCCGCCGGCGCCTGCTTCTCCCCGCGCTCGGCCAGGTAGGTGCCGAGACCCAGCTCGCGGGCGACCACCGCGCACGAGGCACGCGAGACTACGTGCGAGCGGATCTTGGCCATCCGCCCCTCGGAGAAGTCCGGGTAGCGGTCGTAGAGCGCGCGGGCGACCGCCAGCTCGAGCACCGAGTCGCCGAGGAACTCGAGGCGCTCGTACGAGGACGCGCGGTCGGGCGCCCAGGAGCTGTGCGTGAAGACGGTCTCCAGCAGCTTGTCCGGCAGGTCGGCGATGAGCCTCGCGAGCTCGTCCGGGCGACCCCCCGGCGC
>DASSMZ010000258.1:0-2815 GCA_035688325.1 Gaiellaceae bacterium | reverse complement strand
AGGCCGGTGGCTAGCCCCGCGCGCCCCGGGCCCTGGCTGCGGTTGACGGCGCTGACCGCGGCCGGCGCGTGCTGCGCGGCCGTCGTCAGCGGCGCGCTCGAGCTCGGCGCCGCGCACCGATTCCTCGCGGCGATCGCGTTGCCGCCGCTTGCGGCGCTCGTCGCAGCGGGCTGGGTCGCACACCGGCGCCTGCTCGCACCGGCGCTGGTTGCACTGCTCGCCTTCCTCGCCGCGGCCCTCGTGATCTCGCGTCCCGCGCACCTGGCCCTCGCAGGCGTCTCGCTCGCGTCCGCGCTCGTGCTCGTCGTCCAGACGTTCCGCGGCGAGCCGGTCGAGCACACGAGGTGGCGCGACTACGTGACGCTGACGAAGCCGCGGATCATGTCGCTGCTGCTGCTCACGGGTGCGGCCGGCATGTTCGTCGGCGCCCAGGGCGTGCCGCCGCTCGGCACCTTCGCCGTGACGATGGCCGGCCTCGCGCTCGCGTGCGGCGGGGCCAGCGCGCTCAACCACGTGCTCGACCGCGACCTCGACCGGCTCATGCGCCGCACCGGGCATCGCCCCGTCGCCGAGGAGCGGGTCACGCCCGACCGGGCACTCGAGTTCGGACTCGCCCTGATGGCGTTCTCGTTCGTCCTGCTGGCGTCGCTCGTCAACGTGCTGACAGCCGCGCTGGCGCTCGTCGGCGGGCTCTTCTACGTGCTCGTCTACACGCGCTGGCTGAAGCGCTCGACGCCGCAGAACATCGTCATCGGCGGGGCGGCAGGAGCGGTGCCGCCGCTCGTCGGCTGGGCCGCCGCGACCGGGAACCTGACCCTGCCCGCCCTCTTCCTGTTCCTGATCGTCTTCTTCTGGACGCCGCCGCACTTCTGGGCGCTCGCGTTGATCATCAAGCGCGACTACGCGGCGGCGCGTGTACCCATGCTGCCGGTCGTCCGCGGCGACGACGAGACCGCGAGGCAGATCGTCTGGTACTCGCTCGTGCTCGTGGCCGTCACACTACTTCCGTTCGCGTGGCACACCGCCGGCGTCGTCTACCTGGTGGCGGCACTGCTGCTCGGCGCGCTCTTCCTGCGGCTGGCGTGGCGGTTGCGCCGCGAGACGACCACCGCCCGGGCGGGCGCGCTCTTCCACTACTCGCTCCTCTACCTCGCGCTGATCTTCGTGGCCCTGGCCGTCGACCCGCTGCTCTAGATGAACGAGCACGACGACACGTTCGAGCGCGGCAACCTGACGTTCGGGCTCGCGCTCTTCGGCCTCTTCCTGCTGCTCTTCGGTCTGACCGTCGTCGTCGCGCTCATCTACCTCGCCGTCTTCTGAGCGCGCTCGAGGGGATCTTCCTCGCCCGGCCCGAGCTGCCCGGTGAGGGGATTCGGCTCGCGGTCAAGGATCTGTTCGACACCGCCGGCCTCGTCACCACCTACGGCTCGATCCTGTTCGCCGAGCACGTGCCGCGCGAGACTGCCGAGGCGGTGCGGCGCCTCGAGGCGGCCGGATACGCCGACGTCGGCAAGACGAACCTGCACGAGTTCGCCTTCGGGACGACCTCGGAGAACGAGCACTTCGGCGCGGTGCCGAACCCGCGCTACCCCGGCCACGTCGCGGGCGGCTCGAGCGGCGGCTCGGCGGCGGCGCTCGCGGCGGGGCTCGCGGACGCCGCGCTCGGAACCGACTCCGGGGGCTCGATCCGCATCCCCGCCGCCTGCTGCGGCGTCGCCGGCTTCAAGCCGACGTGGGGGCTCGTCCCGCTCGACGGCTGCTTTCCGCTCGCGCCGAGCTTCGACCACGCCGGGCCGATGGCACGCGACGTCGCGACCTGCGAGCGCATGATGGCCGCGCTCCTGCCCGGCTTCGAGCCGCAGGAGGTCGCTCCGGCCGACATCGAGGTCGGAATCGCGTGGACAGAGGAGGCCGACCCGCTGGTGCGGGCGCGCGTCGAGGAGGCGGCCGGTTGCTTCCCTCGCGCGCGCCGGCTCGAGCTCCCGCCCGCGGCCGGCTTCTACGACTGCTTCCTCCGCGAGGTCGCCGACGTCCACCGCGAGCTCTTCGCCGAGCACGCGGACGAGTACGGTGCGAGCGTCCGGCCGAAGATCGAGCGGGCGCTCGAGGTGACCGACGCCGAGTTCGAGCGGGCCGTGGCGCGGCGGGCGCGCTACCGGGAGCAACTCGCAGAGGCGGCGGCCGGCGTCGACCTCGTGCTGACGCCGACGCTCGAGTGCGTGGCCCCCGCGGCTCCTGCGGACGAGCTCGCGCTGCGCGGGCGGCTCACGAAGCTGACCTATCCGCTCAACGCGACCGGCTGGCCGGCGGCCGCGCTTCCGTGCGGCCCCGCCGAGGGCGGCCTGCCGGCGTCGGTGCAGCTCACCGCTTCGCCGGGCCGCGACGCGCTCGTGCTCGGAGCCGCGCGGGCGCTCGAGCAGGCGCTCTCACCCGATCGACGTCACTCGGACGAGTGACGCAACCGGCAGAGGCCGTGCCGACAACTCCTCCTGAAGATGGCCTGCGCCCGTCTCCGACTTGCTGCTGCCGTGGCCGCCGCATTCGCGGTCGCCGTGCCGTGCGGCGTCGCGCACGCAGCACCCTCCGCGCCGGGCAACCTGCACGCGTTCACGCTGCGCGCGGACGAGGCCGTCACGCACACCTTCGCTCAGACGCCGTCGTTCGCGTGGAGCCCTGTCCGCGGCGCCGCCAGCTACCAGTTCGAGCTCGCGACGAGCAAGAAGTTCTCCGACAACGCGATCGTCTGGTCGGGGAAAGCGATCAAGACCCCCGCCACGGCGCTGCCGCTGTCGCTGCCGTGGGTCACGGGCAACCC
>DASSMZ010000249.1:0-15586 GCA_035688325.1 Gaiellaceae bacterium | reverse complement strand
GCTCGCGAGCAACCAGCCCGTCGACGCTCGTCGCGCGCGACCTCGCCGGCGACTGCCGGCCGTGGGGGCGCGTCTGGGCGCCGGCCGCCGCCGCGGCCGTCGTCCTCGCGACCCTGCTGCTGTGGGCTACCAGCTGAAGGGCTTGACGACCATGTCGAACACGATCACGAACATCAGCGCCACGTCCGCCCGCGCCACCAGGAGGATCCGCTGCAGGCGAGCCTTCGCCTCCGGCGAGTTGGGCCCGTGCTCGGCCGCGACGCCGTTCAGCCGCTTTGCCTCGGGGCCGAGGAAGAGAATGCCGGTCGCCGCGGAAGCCGCCCACGCGATCAGCCCGAAGATGATCCAGAACTGGTTGTAGCCGATGTCCCCGTTCATCGTCATCGCGATGCCGAAGCCGAGCACCACGAACGACATCAGCGGGAACAATCGCCCCGCCACGACCTCGGCCCAGTGACCGACCTGCAGCAGCTGCTCGTCGTTGTCGGCGACCTCCGCCAGCAGCGCGCAGATCGTCAGGAAGAGGCCGCCGCCGACCCAGACGACCGCGGCGCCGACGTGGAGCATCTTGAAGACGAAGTACCACGGCGCGCTCGCCGCGAACACGATCCCGACGACCACCACCGCGAGCGCGATCGCGCCGGTGACGACGACCGACGGCCGCCGGCGGCTCTCCGCCGGAGTTGCTGCGACCTCTGACATCTATGTAGCCCTCTCCTGATCGACGACCCGGAGAGGGAATCTAGCGCCGTCAGGCGACGGCGACCACCCGCTCTTCGCCGGCGCCGCGGTACTCGTCGCCCAGCTTCTCGCGCAGCGTCCGCTCGAGCTCGCCGGACGCCTCCAGCTCCTCGACGATGTCGGCGCCGCCGACGAGCTCGCCGCGCACGAACACCTGCGGGATCGTCGGCCAGCCCGAGAGCGCCGAGAGCTCGTCGCGGATGCGCGGGTCGGGGAGGATGTCCACGGCAGTCACCGGCGCCCCCACGCGCCGCAACGCCTCGAGCGCGCGGTGCGAGTTGCCGCACATCACGAACTGCGGCGTGCCCTTCATGAACAACGCCACGTCCTCGGTCTCGATGATCTGCTTGATCTGGTCCTGAAGCTCGTCGCTCACGTCGTCTCCCTGGTCTTGATCCGCAACTCGTGAATGGTGCCATCGGCGAGGGGGTCGGCGAGCGCGTCGTAGACGAGCCGGTGCTGCTCGACCAGCGAGAGGCCGTCGAAACGGGCGCTCGTGACCGTCACCTGGAAGTGGTCGCCGCCGCCGGTGCGGTCCTCGACGGAGACCGCGTCGCCCGGGAAGGCGCGCTCGAGGAGCTCAGTGAGCGTTCGAACGGCCACGGGCCAGGTACTCGAGCAGGTCGGAGCGGGTGAGCATGCCGGTGGGCTTCCCACGCGTGGCGACGACGACGGCGGGGCTGCCGCCGCTCAGCGCGGCGAACACCTCGTCCAGCGACTCGTCGACCTCGACCGCGGCGAGCGGCGGCTGCATCGCGGCCGCGACCTCCTCGCTGACCGCGTCCGGATTGCGGAAGACGAGCTCGAGCAGGCCGCGCTCCCGGAGCGAGCCGACCACGTCCGCGAGCGAGCCGCCGGAGTCGTGCCGCAGAACCGGCAGCTGCGAGATCGAGTAGCGCTGCATCAGGTCGATCGCCTGGCCCACCTTCTGGTGCGACTCGATCGTGATCAGCTCGGGCGCGTCGCCGTTCTGCTGCTTGAACTGCACCACCTCGCGCACCTTCGGCGTCGGCGCCTCGCGCTCGAGGAAGCCGAGCTCGACCATGTAGTTGTCGTCGAAGAACTTCGACAGGTACGCGCGGCCGCCGTCCGGGAAGAGCGTCACGACCGTCTTGCCCGGGCCGAGCCGCTTCGCCGTCTCGAGCGCGGCCCAGGCCGCGGTGCCGCCGGAGCCGCCGACGAGCAGGCCCTCCTCTCGCGCGAGCCGGCGTGCGGTCAGGAACGAGTCGCGGTCGGTCACCGTCACCCACTCGTCCACGACCGACGGGTCGAAGGTCTCCGGGTAGAAGTCCTCGCCGATCCCCTCGACCAGGTACGGGTGCTGCTGCTCGGCGCCGGAGGTGTAGATCGAGCCCTCGGGGTCGGCCCCGACGATCGTGACGTTCGGGCTCTGCTCCTTCAGGTAGCGCGCCGTCCCGGTGATCGTGCCGCCCGTGCCGACGGCGATCACGAGCGCGTCGAGCTCGCCGCCGGTCTGCTCCCAGATCTCCGGGCCCGTCGTCTCGTAGTGCGAGCGCGGGTTGCCCTCGTTCCGGTACTGGTCGGGCTTGTAGGCGCCGGGGATCTCCTCGGCGAGCCGGTCGGAGACCGAGTAGTAGCTCTCCGGCGACTCGGGCTCGACGGCGTACGGGCAGACGATCACCTCGGCGCCGAACGCCTTGAGCAGCGAGATCTTCTCGCGGCTCATCTTGTCGGGCATCGTGAAGATGCAGCGGTAGCCGCGGAGCGCGGCCACGATCGCGAGGCCGGTGCCGGTGTTGCCGGAGGTCGGCTCGACGATCGTCCCGCGGGGTTGCAGCTTCCCCTCCCGCTCGGCCGCGTCGACCATCGTGATCGCGATCCGGTCCTTGATCGAGCCGCCGGGGTTCAGGTACTCGAGCTTCGCGAGCACGGTCGCGGCGCCGTCGGGGACGACGTTCTGGAGCCGGACCACCGGGGTGTGGCCGATTAGCTCGAGCAGCGTCGGGTACTCGCGCGCCACGCGCGAAGCGTAATCCGCTACGCGAGGCCGCGGGCGGGCTCGCCCTCGGCGACCTCGACCTTCGTCCCGCGCAGGAGGACGAAGGCGACGATCGCTCCGGCCACGGCGACGCCGATCAGCGCCCAGAAGGCCCACTGGTAGCCGGAGGTCAGCGCCTCGGCAGGCGTGTGGCCCGTCTTCAGCAGGTTCTTCGAGTGGGAGATGAAGATCGTCGAGACCACGGCCACGCCGATCGCGCCGCCGATCTGCTGGTTCGTGTTGATCAGGCCCGACGCCAGCCCTGCCTCCTGCGGCGAGACCTGCGCCAGCGCGGCGATCGTGACCGGCACGAACGAGAAGGCGAGGCCGACCGCGAACGTCAGGTACGCCGGGAGCAGGTCGGGCCAGTAGTGCCCGTCCACGGGGATCTGCGTGTACCAGCCCATCGACAACGCCAGCACGAGCAGGCCAATCACGATCACCGGCATCGGACCGAAGCGGGTGGTCAGCGCCTGCGCGACTCCGGCCCAGATGACGACCGTCCCCGCGGTGGCGAGGAACGTGACGCCCGTCTCGAGCGCGGACCAGCCCAGTACCTCCTGCACGTAGAGGGTGAGGACGAAGAAGTTCGCGAAGATCACTCCTCCGAGCAGAAGGCCCACGACGTTCGCCCCCAGCAGCGAGCGGTTCCGGAAGATGCTCAGCGGTACCAGCGGCGCCTTGCTGCGCATCTCGATCCCGATCGAGATCACGTCCAGCACGCCGGAGACGATCAGCAGCAGGATCGTCCGCGTGGAGCCCCAGCCGACGTCGGGCGCCTTCGAGACGGCGTACACGAGGATCGCGAGAGCGGCGGTGATCGTGATCGCGCCGGCGGCGTCGAGCTCGCGGTGGTCAAGGTCGGCCTTGCTCTCGGGCACGAAGCGCAGCGCGAGCAGAAGCACGATCGCGCCGACCGGCACGTTGATGAAGAAGATCCACGCCCAGCCGAGGTACTTGGTCAGAATCCCGCCGAAGAGCACGCCCGCAGCAGCGCCCGAGCCGCCGAGCGCACCCCAGATCCCGAGCGCCTTGTTCCGCTCCGCGCCTTCCTCGAACGTCGTGGTCACGATCGAGAGGGCCGCGGGGGAGATGATCGCCGCGCCCAGGCCCTGGACGGCGCGCGCGGCGATCAGGACACCGGCGCTACTCGAGAGGCCGCAGACGAGCGAGGCGAACGTGAAGATGATGAGTCCGACGAGGAAGATGCGCTTGCGCCCGAACAAGTCCGCCATGCGGCCGCCGAGCAGGAGGAAGCCGCCGAAGGTGATCGCGTAGGCGATGAGCACCCACTGGACAGTCGTCTCGGCGACGTTCAGGTCGCGCTGGATCGACGGGATCGCGACGTTGACGATCGCGACGTCGAGGACGGTCATGAAGAAGGCGGCTCCCACGATTGCGAGAGTCAGCCAGCGGCGATCGGCGGCGTTGGAGCTCATCGTCCTCCCCTCGTTGAGCGGTTGGGCGGTCGAACGAGGGCCCGTGGCGCCCTATTCCGCCCGCGCGCTGCGGCGTTCGGTGCCTGCCCGTCGAGGGTAGCGCCGTCACGAACCCGGCACAACGTCGGCACACACCTGTGCGGAGTTCGCCGTTACGGTGTCCTCGGGGGAAAGCACGCGGGGGTCCCCCGGGGGGCAAAGGATCACGCGCGAGGCGCGCCGTCGAGGCGAGGATCGCCGCCCGATCCGTCAAGATTCGCAGCCGTGGCAAGCGACCGCTCGTCGCCGTCGGACGCGTGACACGCGACGTGCGGCCCCCGACTCGCGCACCCGCCGTGCACTGGCTCGCCCTCGCGGCGGCGACGGCGCTCGCCGTGCTCGCCTGCGCGGCCGCCGCGGTCGCGGGCGACGGGGGGAGGAGCGCGCCGTGCCTCCCGATCCCGTCCGACCCGGGCTACCAGAGCGGACTGCTCCAGGCGCTCGCGCAGAAGCGCGACGAGTGGGGCGACCAGCTGCTCGCCGCGCCCGGCGGCCCGAGCTACGACGCGGTGCGCGCCAAACTCCACCCGCTCTTCCTCGTCGGCCGCCCGGCCGGCCTCCGCCCGAAGCGGCTGACGGACTCCGGCGTCTACTACCTCGCGTTCGGCGTCCCCGGCGGCCCGGACGGGGCCGGGCGCGCGCAGCTGCACGTCGCCGACGGGAGCCAGATCGTGTCGCAGGTCGCCGACGGCCGCAGGCTGACCGTCTCGATCGGGCGGCACGGGAAGGAGCGGTACGGCTCGTGCTTCAGCCGGCTCGCGACGCCCGCGCTCGCCGAGGGCTACCAGCCGGTGCTCGAGACGGCATACACCGACGCCGACGGCGTCCGCTACGCGCAGGAGTCGTTCGCCGCGCGCATCCCGCAGACGAAGGCGCTCGTCAGCTTCGTCCGGCTCGCGGTCGACCCGACGGGCGCGAAGGTGGGCTCCGTGCGGGTCCGCTTCACGCCCAACTTCCGGCTCCGGCGCGTCGGCCGCCAGCTGCGGCGCGGCCGGCGCACCTGGGCGGTCTTCGGCACGGGCGGGCGCTTCGACGGGCACTCGCTCGTCTTCAAAGTGCGCCGCCCGACCCAGCTCTACGTGGCGTGGCTGAACCGCGGGGCGCGCGTGCGCCCGTTCAGACTCGACGACGCCGCCTACGCCAAGGCGCTCGCGTCCGTCGAGCAGTACTGGGACGGCCGGCTCGCGGCGGGCGCGCAGCTCGTCGTGCCCGAGCAGCGCGTCTACGACGCCGAGCGCAGCCTGTTGATCCAGAACCTCGAGCTCTCGTGGCGGTACAGCCTCGGCAACCCGTACGAGCGCTTCTCGTGGGAGCTGCCCGACGTCGCGGAGGTGATGGGCGCGTACGGCTACAAGGGAGTCGAACGCGCCATCGCCGTCGCGTCGCTGCGGGCGCCGACGGTCTTCCCGAACCGCTCTGCGGGCGAGCGGATGGTCGCCTCCGCCGACTACTTCCGGCGCTACGGCGACACGGCCTACGTCGACCGCGTCACGCCGCGGTTCCGGCGCGACGTGCAGTCGTTCGTGCACCAGCTCGACGGCGGCACGCGCAGCCTGCTACGGCGCGAGCGCTACGGCGCCGACATCCTCGGGCCGATCTACGGCCTGCACGGTCAGGCGCTCGCGCTCCAGGGCCTCCGCGCGATGGCCGACGTCTGGGCGCGCACCGGTCGGCCGAACCTGGCGGCGCAGGCCTCGCAGGCGGCCGACCGGCTCGGCGCGGGCCTGAGCTCCGCGGTGGCCGCGGCGCAGGTGGCGCTGCCGGACGGCTCGATGTTCTGGCCGATCGCGCTGGTCGACGGCACCGAGCACCCGTACGACGCGCTGACCAGCTCCAAGCGCGGGAGCTACTGGAACCTCGTGATGCCGTACGTGCTCGCGTCGGGGTTCGTGCGGCCGCACAGCGCCCAGGCCGACGGCCTGCTCGCGTACCTGCTCAACCACGGCTCGCGCTTCCTCGGGCTCGTCCGCTTCAGCCCGCACACCGGCGTCATCAACCCCGGTTACCAGAAGCCCGGCACCGACGACGTCTACGGCATCAACGTCGCGCGCTTCCTCGCGGACGAGGACCAGCCGGACCAGCTCGTGCTCAGCCTCTACGGCAAGCTGGCCGCCGGGATGACCGAGAACACGTTCGTCGCGGGCGAGGGGTCGACGGTGCTGCCGACGCCGGGCCAGTACTACCGCTGGATGTTCCGCCCGCCGAACAGCGCCAACAACGCCTTCTTCCTCGAGACGCTGCGCCTGATGCTGGTGCACGAGACGACGGACGCGGGTGGCCTGCCGACGGGGCTCGAGCTCGCGTATTCGACGCCGCGCGACTGGCTCGCGCCGGGGAAGCAGATCGCCGTCCGGAACCTGCAGACGCGCCTCGGCCCGCTCTCGTACGAGATCGACGCTGCGCCGGGGTCCGTGCACGCGGCGATCGACCTGCCGAGCGGCTTCGCCGGCACGCTGCACCTGCGCCTGCGGCTGCCCGCGGGCGAGCGGCTCGGCGCGACGACCGTGAACGGCGCCGCCTTCCACTCGTTCCTCGGCTCCGAGACGCTCGACCTGACCGGCGCGAGCGGCCACGTGGAGGTCTCGGCGAAAATCCTCTAGTGGCGGAAGTGGCGGCGGTGGGTGAAGACCATCGTCGCCCCGGCTCGCTCGATCGCCTCGGTCACCTCGGCGTCACGCTTCGAGCCGCCAGGCTGGATCACGCCGGTGACGCCCGCCGCGAGCGCGAGCTGCGGCCCGTCCGCGAACGGGAAGAAGGCGTCCGACGCCAGCACGGCGCCGGCCGTCTGGTGCCCGTGCTCCCGCGCCTTCTCGAGCGCGATCCGCACGGCGTCGACGCGGCTCATCTGGCCGGCGCCGATCCCGATCGTCTGCAGGTCGTGCGCCAGCACGATCGCGTTCGAGGTGACGTGCTTGCACACGCGCCAGGCGAAGAGCAGGTCGCCCCAGGCCATCTCGGTCGGCGAGCCGCACACGACCTCCATGCCCTCCCGGTCCTCGACGTCCGAGTCGCGCTCCTGGACGAGCACGCCGCCGAGCACGCGCTTGTAGTCGCGCTCGCCGGGATTCGAGAGGCGCCGCTCGCGGTCTTCGAGGATCCGGGTGGCCGGCTTCTGGGTCAGGCGTGCGAGCGCGGCCTCGTCGAAGCCCGGCGCGAACAGGACCTCGACGAACTGCTCCGCGAGCCGCTCGCCGAGCGCCTCGCTCACCGGTCGGTTCAGCACCACGACTCCGCCGTAGGCCGAGAGCGGGTCGGCCGCGAGCGCCCGGTCGTACGCCTGCTCGATCGATCCGGCTACGGCGACGCCGCACGGGTTCGCGTGCTTCACGATCACGCACGCCGGCAGCTCGAACTCCCGCGCTACGAGCCGCGCCGCGGACAGGTCGTTCAGGTTGTTGAACGACAGCTCCCGACCGTGGAGCTGCTCGACCCGTGAGAGCAGGTGCCGCCGCGCGCCGCGCTCGGAGTAGTAGGCCGCGCGCTGGTGCGGGTTCTCGCCGTACGCGAGCTCGAGCTCCTTGTCGAATGCCGGCAGCAGCGCCTCCGGGAACGCCTCCGGATCCGTGAACCACTTCGCGATCGCGGCCTCGTACGCCGCGGTGACGGCGAACGTCTCGGCCGCGAGGCGGCGCCGGGTCTCGAGCAGCAGGTCGCGCCGCTCGCGGATCTCGTCCAGCACCTGGTCGTACCGCTCGGGCCGGCAGACGGGCGCGACGTGGGCGAAGTTCTTCGCCGCCGCGCGCAGCATCGCCGGGCCGCCGATGTCGATCAGCTCGACCGCGTCCTGTTCGCCGACGGCGCGGCGCGAGACGACGTCCTCGAACGGGTAGAGGTTGACGCAGACGAGGTCGAACGGCTCGATCCCGTGCTCGTCGAGCTGCGAGCTGTCGTCGGCGCGGTCGCGCCGGGCGAGGATGGCCGCGTGGATCCGGGGGTGGAGCGTCTTCACGCGGCCGCCCAGCAGCTCGGGCACCTCGGTCAGGTCCTCGACCGGCGTGACCGCGATGCCGTTCTTCTCGAGGTACGCGGCCGTGCCGCCGCTCGCCACGAGCTCCACGTCGAGCTCGGCGAGCCCCCGGGCGAACGGCTCGAGCCCGCGCTTGTCGTAGACGGAGAGCAGCGCGCGCCTGATCACGAGATCAGCCCGCGCACGACCTGCGGCAGGAGGCGATGCTCGACGGCCTGCACCCGGGCCTTGAGCGTGTCGGGGTCGTCGTCCGGCAGCACGGGCACGCGCTCGGCGGCGATCACCGGCCCGGTGTCGACGCCGCCGTCGACGTAGTGGACGGTGGCAGCGGTCTCGGGCACGCCGGCCGCGAGCACGTCGTGGATCGGGTGCGGGCCGGGGAACTCCGGCAGCGGCGCCGAGTGGGTGTTCACGACGCGGCCCGGGAAACGCTCGAGGAAGCAGCTCCGCAGGAGGTGCATGTACCCGGCGCAGACGACGAGGTCGACGCCGCGCTCGACGAGCCAGTCCGCCATCGCCGCGTCGCGCGCCTCGCGGTCGGGGTAGTCGTCGAGCTCGAACGCCGCGGTCGCGACCCCGGCCGCCCGCGCCCGCTCGAGCGCCCGCACCCCGGCGTGGTTCGACGCGACCGCGACGATCGGCAGGCCCTCGTCGAGCAGCGCCTGCAGGTTCGTCCCTTCGCCGCTCACGAGGACGCCGATCACGTGAGCCTCCCGATCACGAGGCCCGCGCCCGCGTCCCGCGGCGCCACGACAACGCACATCCCGATCCCGAGGTTGAAGACCCGCCGCTGCTCCTCCTCGTCCACGCCCTGCTCGTCGAGCCACGCGTAGACCGCCGGCCGCTCCCACGCGTCCCAGTCGAGCTCGACGCCGACGCCCTCGGGGAGCACGCGCGGCAGGTTCCCCATGATCCCGCCGCCGGTGACGTGCGCGAGCGCCTTCACGTCGACCCGCTCGCGCAGCGCACGCACGTCGTCGAGGTAGAGCCGGTGCGGGGCGAGCAGCAGGTCGGCGTCGAACTCGCCGTCGCCGACGAGGGCGCGGACGAGGGAAAAGCCGTTCGTGTGCAGCCCGGAGGAGGGGAGGCCGAGGACGGCGTCGCCCGGCTCGCAGCGGGAGCCGTCGATCAGCCGCTCGCGCTCGACGATGCCGACGCACGTGCCGGCGAAGTCGAGCTCCTCCTCGCGGTAGACGCCGGGCAGCTCGGCGGTCTCGCCGCCGATCAGCGCGCAGCCGGCCTCGCGGCACACCTCCGCGGCACCCTCGACGAGCTCCGCGACCTGCTCGAGGTCGAGCTCGTGGGCGGCGACGTAGTCGAGCAGGAAGAGCGGCTCGGCGCCGGTCGTCAGCACGTCGTCGATGCAGTGCGCGGCGAGGTCGCGGCCTGCGTCGCGGAGCCGCCCGGCGCGGCGCGAGAGCACGAGCTTGGAGCCGACGCCGTCGGTGGTCGCGACGAGCAGCCGCCGCTCGTCGAGCGCGTACGTGCCCGCGAACGCGCCGAAGCCCTCGGTGCCGGTCGACGCGACCGCCGCCCGCAGCCGCGAGACCACTCCCTCGGCGACGGAGAGCGAGACCCCGGCCGCCTCGTACGTCCTGCCCGCGGAGCTCACGGCGCGAGTCTACGACGCCGCGCGGCTAGTCGAAGACTTCCGCATAGAGCTCCGGTCGGCCTCTCGGGCCGTCCGGCAGGAACCGCACCGTCGTCTCGCCGACGACCGCCTGGCCGTCCCACCGGTCGATGTCGAGCAGCTGCGAGAGCGCGTCCACCTTGGCCGCCGGGTCGTCGGCGCGCAGGTGCAGCTCCGTGAGGCGCAGCTCGTCGGCGTTCGCGAGCAGCTCGTCGATCCAGTCGCGCTGCGGGTGCACCTCGAGCCGGTAGCCGGCGTCGGTCGCGACGAACGTGCGGCGCCCCGGGTACTCCTGCACGCGCAGGCGCATCCGCGTCGCCCGCTCGAGCACCTCGTGGAAGTCGTCGTCGTCGAGCGCGACCCCGATGTGGTCGACCCGCGGCAACGGCCACTGCCCGGGCTGGACGACGACGTTGACCGCGCCCCGCTCGAGCTCCGTGAGCCGGTGCCGGAAGCCCGACTGCTCGAGCTCCTCCCACGATACGCCGGCTTCGAAGTGCACCTGGTTCTCGCCGATCCGCCCGTAGCGCGCGATCAGCCGGAAGCCGAGCTTGCCGAGGTAGCGCGCCTCGATCTCGCGGACGTTGCTCGTGACGAGGTGGTAGTGGAAGACCTCCATCAGCGCCCGCTATCGCACGGCGCCAGAGCCCGCGCTTGCCCCTGCCCGGGCGACCAGCCTGGGCTGCGGGCGACCCCGGTCTCTGGCTTGGCGCTAGCGACCGAGAGCCTGGGCACCATCCCCGGAAGCGGCACAGCGCCCGAATCTTGCAGGAAGAAGCGCCTCGCCGCGGAACGTGGCGGACGCCACATGCGGACCTCCGGCGTCCATCACGTCGACCTCGTCGTCTCGTCGATCGAGCGGAGCCTGCCGTTCTACCGCGAGCTGCTCGCGCCGCTCGGCTTCCACCGCGTCGGCGAGGTCGAGGGCGAGCGCGGCGAGACGATCTGGTACCTCTCCGGCCCGGGCAGCTCGATCGGCCTGCGCGAGGCGCAGAGCGAGCGGGAGCAGCCGGTCGACCGCTACGAGGTCGGGCTCCACCACCTCGCGCTCGAGGCGTCCTCGCGCGCGTCGGTCGACGAGCGGGCGGCCTGGCTGCGCAGCCGCGGCGCGGAGATCGAGAGCGGCCCGGAGGAGTACGGGTACTCGCCGGGGTACTACGCGGTGTTCTTCTCCGACCCGGACGGAATCAAGCTGGAGATCGTCCACGTCCCGGGCCTCGCGGCCTGAAGAAAGGAGCAGCTCGCATGTCCACGACACCTCCGGAGGAGCAGCCCGGCGGCACGCGCCCGACGATGGGGATGCCGAGCATCCCGTCCGGCGCGAGGATGCCGATCCCGGGGAACGCGGAGTTCGCGCTCTACGCCTTCATCGAGATCGTCCTGATCATCATCTGGATCGTCGCGGACAGCGTGAACACGAACCAGTGGTGCATCTTCACGGTCGTGCTGACGGCCTTCTACTTCCTCAGCCGCGGGATCGCGAAGGCCAGCCGCGTGCTGGAGCAGTAGCGCGCAAACGGACGGGTCGGCGAAGCCGACCCGTCCTCTCAGGCGGCATCGCAAGCGATGCCTCAGACGCGGGCCGGCTCGAACCTGAGCTTCGCGCCCTCACGCGGGACCGCCGTCGGGTAGTCCCGCGTGAGGCAGGCGCGGCAGAGCTCGCTCGGCGGCCGCCGCGTGGACGCCTCGAGGCCCTCGAGCGACAGGTACGCGAGCGAGGTCGCGCCGATGTGCTCGCGGATCTCGTCGACCGACCGCGTCGCCGCGATCATCTCGCGCTCGTCGGCGAGGTCGATGCCGTAGAAGCACTGGCCGATCACCGGCGGCGCCGAGACCCGCACGTGCACCTCGGCGGCGCCCGCGTCGAACAGCATCGAGACGATCTTGCGCGTCGTGTTGCCGCGGACGATCGAGTCGTCGACCGCGACCACGCGCTTCCCGGCGACCTCGGCGAGCGGGTTGAACTTCAGCCTCACGCCCTGCTCGCGGAGACCCTGGTCGGGCTGGATGAAGGTGCGCTGCACGTAGCGGTTCTTGATCAGGCCCTCGGAGAAGGGAATCCCGGAGGCGCGCGAGAAGCCGATCGCCGCGGGCGTCCCCGAGTCCGGGATCGGCAGCACGAGGTCGGCCTCGACCGGCGCCTCCTCGGCCAGCCGCTCGCCCATGCGCACGCGCGCGCCGTGCACCTCGACGCCGTCGAGCCGCGTGTCGGGACGCGCGAGGTAGAAGAACTCGAAGATGCAGAGCGCGCCGTTCGCGGCGGGCTCGACCGCCTGCCGCGTCCGCACGCCCTCGTCGTCGATCAGCACGAGCTCGCCCGGCGCCAGCTCGCGCTCGAGCTCCGCGCCGACGAGGTCGAGCGCGCACGTCTCGGAGGCGAGCATCCACTCGCCGTGCTCGCCGCGCCCGAGGCAGAGCGGCCGGAAGCCGTGCCGGTCGCGGAAGCCGATCAGCGTGCCGTTCGTCAGCGCGACCACCGAGTACGCGCCCTCGAGCCGGCCCATCGCGCCGGCGACCGCGTCCTCCACCGGCGCGGGATCGTTCGCGATCAGCGCCGCGATCAGCTCGGTGTCGGAGGTGGTGCCGAGCGTGACGCCCTCGGCCGCGAGCTCCTCGCGGATCTCGCCGGCGTTGACGAGGTTGCCGTTGTGGCCGAGCGCGACGGTGCGTCCGCGGCCGCGCTGGATCAGCGGCTGCGCGTTCGCCCAGTGCGTCGAGCCGGTGGTCGAGTAGCGCGTGTGGCCGATCGCGGTGTCGCCGTGGAGGCCGCGCAGCTTCTGCTCGTCGAACACCTGGGTGACGAGCCCCATGTCGCGCAACACCGTCAGGCGGCCGTGGTCGGAGACGGCGATCCCGGCCGACTCCTGGCCGCGGTGCTGGAGCGCGAACAGGCCGAAGAAGGTGACGCGCGCGACGTCACGCTCCGGCGCGCGGATCCCGAAGACGCCGCACATCAGGCCACGATTCCGAGCTCGCGCACGCCGGGCCAGTCCGGCCGGTCGCCCGCGAGGACCACCGAGCCGTAGGGCGCCTCACCCTCGGCGGTGAGCGCGTGCCCGCTGAAGCGCGACGCCTCCTCGAGCGCGTGGGCGAGGCCGCCGTCGCTCACGTCGTGCGCGAGCGAGAATCGCCCGGCATTGCGCCACAGCCACCGGATCAGCTCGACCTCGTCCCCCTCCGCGAGCCACACGCGGTCACCCGTCTTCCAGCCGCGAGGCACCTCGCGCACGTCGCGGACGAGGCCGACGCAGCCGACGACCGGCGTCGGCGGAATCGCGCGTCCGGCGGTCTCGTTGTAGAGCGAGACGTTGCCCGAGACGACCGGAATCCCGAGCGCCTCGGCCGCCTCAGCTATGCCGTCGATCGCCTCCGCCAGCTCCCAGCCGATCTCCGGCTTCTCGGGGTTGCCGAAGTTGAGGCAATCCGTGAGCCCGAGCGGCTCTCCGCCGGCGCAGGCGACGTTGCGCGCGGCGTCGAGCACGGCCGAACGGCCGGCCTCGCGCGGGTCGCGGCAGCCGAGCGGCGGGCCGTCCAGCGAGATCGCGAGCCCGCGCCAGGACGGCCGCAGCCGCAGCACGGCCGCATCGAGTCCCGGCCGGCGCACCGTCCGCGAGAGGACCAGCTGGTCGTACTGCCCGTAGACCCAGTCCTTCGGCTCGAGGTTGACGGGGTCGACGTCGACGCGCGGCCGCGCCGCCTCGAGTCGGTCGACCTCGTTGCGCGGGCACTCGTCTGTCAGCAGCCGGGCCGGGATCTCGCCGACGACCTCGTCGTCGAAGAGCGCGCGCAGCTCGCCGGTGTCGGTCACCTCGCCGATCGCGGCGTGGTGGAGCTCCCAGCGGTCGAGCGCCGCCTCGACCTCGCCGAGCCGCTCGGGTCGGACGACGGCGACCATTCGCTCCTGGCTCTCCGAGATCATGATCTCCCACGGCTCCATCCCCTCCTCGCGCAGCGGGACGCGGTCGAGGTGGACGTCGACGCCGACCTCGCGCGCCATCTCGGCGAGCGAGGAGGCGAGCCCGGCCGCGCCGCAGTCCTGCAGCGATTCGACGAGCCCCGCCTCGACGAGCTCGAGCGAGGCCTCGATCAGCTTCTTGCCGGTGAACGGGTCGCCGACCTGGACGCTCGGCCGCTTCTCGGCCGAGCCCTCGTCGAGCTCCTGGCTCGCGAGCACCGAGGCGCCGCCGATCCCGTCGCGGCCCGTGGTCGCGCCGAACAAGACGAGCAGGTTCCCCTCCCCGTGTGCGCGAGCCTTCAGGACCCGGCGGGTAGGGAGCAGGCCGACGCACATCGCGTTGACGAGGCAGTTTCCGGCGTACGCGGCGTCGAAGACCGCCTCGCCGCCGACCGTCGGTACGCCGACGCAGTTGCCGTAGTGCCCGATCCCGGCGACGGCCCGGCGGAAGCTCCAGTCGGGCGCGCCGAAGCGCAGGCCGTCGAGCAGCGCGACCGGACGCGCGCCCATCGCCACGATGTCGCGCAGGATCCCGCCGACCCCGGTCGCGGCGCCCTGGAACGGCTCGACCGCCGACGGGTGGTTGTGCGACTCGACCTTGAAGGCGACCGCCTCGCCGTCGCCGAGGTCGATCACGCCCGCGTTCTCGCCCGGCCCCTGCAGCACGCGCTCGCCTGCAGACGGGAGTCGCCGGAGCAGCGGCGCGGAATGCTTGTAGCCGCAGTGCTCCGACCAGAGCAGCGAGAAGACGGCGAGCTCGAAGTGGTTCGGCTCGCGGGCGAGCAGCTCGACGATGCGCGCGTACTCGGAGTTGGTGAGGCCGAGCGCCTCGTGCAGCGACTGTTCCGAGACCCGCGTCAGGGCCAGGAGTCTATTCGTCTCACAGGACGCGTCCAGTGAGCGTTCCGGGTGTGATGGGCAGGCACCGCAACCTGGCGATGCTGATCGCGCTCTCGCTGCTCTGGGGCGCGTCGTTCCTGTTCATCAAGGTGGCGGTGCGCGAGCTGACGCCGGCGACGCTGATCACCGGCCGCCTCGGCCTCGCGGCGCTGACGCTGGCGGTGCTCGTGCCGTTCGCGGTCGGGACGAGCGAGACGGCGCGGCAGCTGCGCGCGCACTGGCCGTGGCTCGTCGTGGTCGCGCTCGTGAACACCGCGATCCCGTTCTGGCTGCTCTCCTGGGGCGAGACGCGGATCGACTCCGGGCTCGCGTCGATCATCCAGGCGTCGGTGCCGATCTTCAACGCGCTGATCGCCTTCGTCGCCTTCCGCGAGATGCGCGTCACCGGCTCGCGGCTCGTCGGCGTCGGGGTCGGCTTCGTCGGCGTGGCGCTCCTCGTCGGCGCACAGCCGGAAGGGAAGGTGCTCGGCGCGCTCGCGGTCGTCGGGATGGCGTTCTGCTACGGGCTCGGCGGCCTGCTGACGAACCGCTACCTGAAGGGCGCGACGCCGATGGTGGTCGCGTTCACGTCGTGCGCCGTCGCGACGCTCGTGTGGCTGCCGGTCGGCGCGGCCGAGGCGCCGTCGCACACGCCCGGCTGGAAGACGATCGCCTCGGTCGTCGCGCTTGGCATCCCGGGGACGGCGCTCGCCTACCTGCTCTTCTTCGGCCTGATCACGGGCGCCGGCGCGGCGTACACGTCGCTCGTGACCTACCTGATCCCGCCGATCGCGCTCGCCTACGGCGCGATCTTCCTCGGCGAGCGCTTCGGCGCCGCCGCGTTCGGCGGGCTCGTGCTCATCCTCGCCGGCGTCGCGCTCGGGACCGGAGCCGTCGCTGCAGCTCGCCTGACCGGCGCGTTTCTTGCGAAGCCGGC
>DASSMZ010000229.1:0-5535 GCA_035688325.1 Gaiellaceae bacterium | reverse complement strand
CGCGCCAGTCCTCGAGCGGCCGGAGGCCGGCGACGCCGATGGCGACGTCGACGATGCCGGTCCGCCAGGCACGTCCGAAGGAGTCGCTGACGATCACGCCGACGACGGCGCCGGTCAGCTCGCGCAGCCGCTCCCGCAGGCGCGCGGCCGAGGCGTCCGGGTCGACCGGCAGGAGCACGACCGTGCCGGCCTCCGGGGCGTTCGACGCGTCGACGCCCGCCGAGGCGCAGACGAATCCGTTCCGCGTCTCCGAGATCACGAGCGGCGGCCGGCTGCGGACGATCCGCGCCGACTCGCGCAGGATCACCTCGTGGCGCCGTGCGTCCTCCCCGCCCGCCAGCTCGCGCGCCCGCTCGGAGGGCTCGACCTCGTCGAGCCGCACGACCCGCCCCTCGGCCTTCGAGACCGCCTTCTGCGCGACGACGAGCACGTCGCCGTCCGCGAGCCGGACGCGCTCCGCCACGAGCGCCGCGAGATCGTCGCCCTCGCCGATCTCCGGCAGCCCGTCGACGGGGCGGATCGAGATCACCGCAGGCCGGTGATGCGCAGGCCGGCGTGCACGCCGAACTTCTTGTTCACGTTCAGGATCACGGCGGTCATCCCCTCGAGCGCGCGCGAGTTGGCGAGCGGGCCGCAGTCGATCGCGCGGCCGCCGACGATGCGGCCGGCCAGCTCGAGCGCCGGCTCCTTCGCCCGCGGGTCGTCGCCGCAGACGAGCGCGTCCTGGTCGGGCGGCTCCGGGCCGGAGAGGTCGATCGCGGAGACCGTCTGCAGCCCCGAGGCGACGGGCGCGCGCAGCAATTGCGCGAGCGTCTCGGCCAGCGAGCCCTCCTCCAGGCCCGGGACGATCCCGAGGTCGGTGAAGCGCAGGTCGCTCGCGACGCAGAGCACCGGCGTGTCGCCGATCGCGTCCGCGAGGGTGGAGCCGGTCTCGAGCGCCGCGTTCGACTTCGTCGCCAGCACGACCAGGTCGACGCCGCGGACGACGTCCTCGTTGGTGCCGCCCTCGACCCCGAGCTCGAGCGCCCGCTCCTTCGCGCGCTGCTCCTCCCGCGAGCCGATCCAGACCTCCTCGCCGAGCAGGTGCAGGCGCCGCGCGAGCGCGCGGCCGAAGTGCCCGGTGCCGCCGACGATCGCGACCTTCACCGCAACGCCGCCGCAGTCTCGAGCACGGCTTCGGCCACGCGCCGCCGCCCCTCGGCGTCGTCCATCAGCGTGCGGGTGACGATCGTCCTGATCCCGGCATCCTCGTCCGCGTCGGCCTCGTCGATCACCAGCGCGTCCAGCAGCCCCTTGTAACAGTCTGTTACTTGCTGCGGCCCCGACCCGCCGCGCAGGCGCCGGAGCATCCGCGCCGCCGGACCGCGCACGGCCTCGCCGCCGATCAGCGGGCTGACGGCCACGACGGGCGCGCGCCGGCGCTCGATCGCCGCGCGGATCGCGCCCACCGCGAGGATCGGGCCGATGCTGACGAACGGGTTGCTCGGCGCGATCGCGATCAGGTCGGCGGTCTCGAGCGCGTCGACCACGCCCGGCGCCGGCGCCGCCGCCTCGGCGCCTTCGAAGCGCACGCCGTCGACCTCGTCGCGGTGCCCGCGCGCCACGAACCACTCCTGAAACGGCAGCTCGCCCGCCGGCGTGTCGAGCCACGTGCGCAGGCGGTCGTCGGTCGCGGGCAGCAGCGCGGGCCCGAGCCCGAACGACCGGGCGATCCGCGCGGTCACCGCCGACAGCGGCTCGCCGGCTCGCAGCGCCTGCGTCCGCACGAGGTGCACGCCGAGGTCGCGGTCGCCGAGGCGGAACCAGCTCTCGCCGCCGAGCTCGGCGACCATCTCGAGCGCGTTCCAGCTCTCGCCGGCGCGGCCCCACCCCTTCGACTCGTCGAGCCGGCCGGTGAGCGTGTAGAGGATCGTGTCGAGGTCGGGCGAGACGTGGAGGCCGAGCACCTCGACGTCGTCGCCGACGTTGCCGACGATCGTCAGCTCGTGCGGGTCGATCGTCTCCGCGAGCGCCCGCGCCAGCCTCGAGCCGCCGAGGCCGCCGGCGAGAACGACGACCCTCACCGCGTCGAGCCGGCGCGCAACGCCGCGAGCGCCGCGGCGGTGTTCGGCCCGAGCAGCCCGTCGAGCCGCTCGAGGTCGGCGATCGTGTCGACGTCGTCCGCGAGGTTCGGGATCGCCGCGACCGCCGCCGGCACGTCCAGCCGCTCGGCGCGCGCGAGGAAGCGCTCTGCGCTCCCGGGCCCGTAGAGCGGCGCGAACAGGTGCGGCGCCGCCAGGGCGAGCGCGTTCGTCGTGCCGTCGGCGGCGGGAACGAGCGCGAGCCCGCCCTCGGGCATCGCGCCCAGCAGCGTCAGCAGGTCGCGCGGCTGCGCGCAGGGAAGGTCGGCGTTGACGACGAGAATCGGGCTCTCGGCCCCCCGCAGGGCGACCTCGACGGCCGGCCCCTGCCCGCCCGGCTCGCCCGCGACCACGACCTCGCCGACGGCGAGCGCCGCCTCGAGCACGTCGTCCAGCATCGCGTGCGCGATCGCCTCGCGGACGTCCTGTGGCGCGGGGGCGAGCCGCTGTTTTGCCGTCTCGCCGCGGAAGGGAATGACAACGGTCGGCATGCCGTCAGAGACTATCCAGCGATGCAGGGCCGACCGCCGGCCAACGCCGAGATCGCCGCACAGCTCGACCAGCTCGCCTCGCTGCTCGAGCTCGCGGGCGCCGGGCCGTACACCGCGCGCGCCTACCGGCGGGCGGCCGACCTGATCCGCTCGACGCCGGCGCCCGTCGCGGAGCTCGTTCGCACGGGGCGGGCGCGTGAGCTGCGCGGGATCGGGCCCGGCATCGACCGGCGCCTCCGCGAGCTCGTCGAGACGGGGCAGATCGCGGAGCTGCGCGAGCTCGAGCGCGAGGTCTCGCCGGAGCTCGCCGGCCTCGGGCGCTTCCTCGGCGTCTCGGTCAAGCGGATGCTGGAGATCGGCCGCGTGCTCGGGGTGCGCACGCTGGCGGAGCTGCGCGAGGCGGCCGACGAGGGACGGCTGCGCGAGGTGCCGGGCATCGGGCCCGAGACGGAGCGCAAGCTGCTGGCAAGTCTGGCGCGTGATCCCGGAACGCGTAGCGTGGCGCTGCCGCTCCACCGCAGCCGGCCGCTCGTCGGCGCGATCGCCGAGACGCTCGGCGGGATCCCGGCCGGCGACCCGCGCCGCTGGCGCGACGCCTCCGAGCGGCTTGCGGTCGTCGTCTCGGCGGAGCGGGACGAGCCGGTGCTGGAGCGCTTCGCGCGGCTGCCGCAGATCGTCGCCGTCGTCGAGCGCGGCGAGCGGCGGGCGCTCGGCGTCACGGTCGAGGGCGTCCCCGTCGAGCTCGTGGTCGCGGAGCCGCGGCGGCTCGGCACGGAGCTCGTCCGCGCCACCGGCTCGCCGGAGTGGGTCGCCGCGCACGAGCCGCTGCCGGACGCGCCCGACGAGGAGGGCGTCTTCGGCGCGCTCGGCCTCGAGCCCGTGCCGCCGGAGCTGCGCGAGGCTCACGCGCCCGCGGCCGCGGAGCTCGTGGAGGTGGCCGACGTCCGTGGTGACCTCCACTGCCACTCGACCTGGTCGGACGGCAAGGCGACGATCCTCGAGATGGGTCGGGCCGCCCGCGAGCGCAGGTACGAGTACCTGGCGATCTGCGACCACACGGTCAGCGTCGGCGCCGTGCCGGGGCTCGACGCCGACGGCGTGCGGCGGCAGGCGGAGGAGATCGCCGCCGCCAACGAGGAGCTCGCGCCGTTCCGGCTCCTGCGCGGCACCGAGTGCGACATCCGCCGCGACGGCTCGCTCGACCTGCCCGGCGACGTGCTCGCCGGGCTCGACTGGGTGCAGGCGAGCGTCCACGGCGGCCAGCGCGGCTCGCGCGAGGAGCTGACGAAGCGCGTCCTGACCGCGCTCGAGTCGCCGTACGTCAGCTGTCTCAGCCACCCGACCGGCCGGCTGATCAACCACCGGCCGCCGAACGCGGTCGACCTCGAGGCGGTGCTCGCGCGGCTTGCCGAGCAGGGCCGCGCCGTCGAGGTGAACGGCCTGCCCGACCGGCTCGACCTGCGCGACGAGCACGTCCGCCTGGCGCGCGAGGCCGGCGTCTCGATCGTCTGCTCGACCGACGCCCACTCCACCCGCGGCCTCGGGAACATCGAGCTGTCCGTCGCGACGGCCCGGCGCGGAGGCGCCGCGCCGTCGGACGTGCTCAACACGCGGCCGCTGGACGAGGTGCTCGCCCGCCGCTTCGGCGGCTAGGCGGTCACCGCCTGCGGCGCCTCAGGCTCCTCGGCCTCGAACCGCGGCAGCCGCTCGAGCCAGCTCGGCAGGTACCAGTTCCACGCGCCGAGCAGCTCCATCGTGGCCGGCAGCAGCACGGCGCGGACGATCGACGCATCGATCAGGATCGCCGCCGCGAGGCCTACGCCGAACTGCTTGAAGAACGGCATCGAGAGCGTCCCGAAGACCGCGAACACGAAGACCTCGATCGCGGCGCTGGTGACGACGCCCGCACTGATCGCACTCGGGCGCTCGAACGCCGAGATCGCGCAGGAGCTCGTGATCAGTGAGACGACCGTCAAGACCCACGTCACGCACGTGCTGCAGAAGCTCGGCCTGCGCGGCCGCGTGCAGGCGGTCGTCCTCGCCTACCAGGCCGGACTCATGGACGGTGGCAGCGTCGCCTGACTCCGGTGGCGCTTTCGATATTTCGCGCTTAGAATCCCGGAACTTGCGGTTCAAGGAAAAGGGGGGTTTACGTGAACCATTCACGACGCTGGCTTCTCGCAGCCGCGTTTCTGCTCGCCGGGTTGCTCGTTCCGGCGCTCGCCGTCGCCGACGAGAACCCGATCGACGGCACCGAGTACGGCCATCTGTCCGGCGGCCTCACGCACATCCTGGCCACCGGCGGCGGAGTCGGCGGAGGCTCGCTGCCGAAGTCCACGTGCACCTCGAGCGGCAATCCCGCCGCGAACGTGCGCCTGAACTGCGACAGCAACACCTCGCCCGACAACGAGACGCCGATCACGACCGACCCGACGAACCCGAACCACCTGCTCGCCGGGTCGAACGACTACTTCATCACGGTCAAGGGGTCGGGAATTCAGGAGCGGGTCCCGACCGGCTTCTTCACGTCCTTCGACGGCGGCCATACCTGGACCGACGGGCAGATCCCGATGGGCAACGGTGGCAGCGGCGGGAACGGTGATCCGTCGCCGGCCTTCGACGCCAAGTTCGGCACCGCGCACATGGCGCAGCTGAGCGCGGCGATCGGGCAGAGTGGCCCGAACGCCGGTCACATCGACGTCTCGGTCTCGACCTCGTTCGACGGTGGCCTCACCTGGAAGCCGCCGGTGACGGTCGACATCGGCCAGGCGTCGATCGGCCCGTCGGCGAACGGCGTCTTCCTCGACAAGGAGTGGCTCGTCGCCGACAACTACCCGAGCTCGCCGCACTACGGGCGGCTGTACCTGAGCTGGGACCGGATCGAGGAGAGCAAGGGCGCGTTCCTGCGCTCGCCGGTCGAGCTC
>DASSMZ010000224.1:0-19187 GCA_035688325.1 Gaiellaceae bacterium | reverse complement strand
GCTGCTGCTGTTCGCCGCGCGGATCACGGTCCACGTCGTCGTGCCGAAGCCGGCGGTGACGGTCATGTACTCGTCGTCGATCCTGATCACGAACGGTGACGTCGGGAACCCGCTCGCCGAGCTGACCGTGACCGTGTTCGTGGTCGACGTCATCGCGCCGGCCAGCGTCGTGCTCGCGCCCGGGCCGACCCGGCAGAAGTAGGAGCTGTTCGGCGTCAGGTCGACCGGCGTCGAGACGCTGTTGTCCCGGCTCGGGTAGTTCGTGTCGAAGGTGGGCGGCGTCCCGCTCGAGGTCGTGCAGGTCTGCGACGGCCCGGGGATCGAGTTCTCGTACCAGGTGGCGAAGTCGGCGGCGGGCGGCGCCACGACGGGGGCGGGCTGGTTCACGCCGACGTTCACGCCGTCCGAGAGCTTGCTGTAGATGTGCCGCGCGTCCTGGTTGCCGGCGCAGTTGGCCCAGGTGCCGACCGAGTAGCGGCACTGGCCGCCGACGTACGTCTCGACGCGCGTGCTCAAGCTCGTCGCCGCGCCGATCGCGGCGTTGTTCGAGACGTCGACCGAGCCGCCGACGATGACGGACGACTGGTTCAACTGGACGTTCGGGCTGAGGCAGAGGTTGCCCGCCACGTACATCCGCGACGCGCCCGAGATGTTGTTGTTCAGGGTCTGGTCGCACGTGCTGCCGGTGTGACCCGCGTAGAGGTAGTCCCAGACCGGGTTGTTCAGGGGCTGCGTGGTCGTCGGCGTGACGGTCACTGTGGCCTCGAGCGTCCGCGTGACCGAGGTCGTCGGCCTGTTCGGGTTCGGGGTGTTCCCGATCGACGTCAGGTACCAGACGGCGTACTTGCGGACGAGCGTCCCGCAGTAGTCCACGCTCCCTCCGCCGATCGTCGAGTGCTGCCACGTCGACGTCGAGGTGCGCGCCGCCGACGGGTCGCTGTACTTCTTGTCGTTGGTCGTGCACTTGGGGAGCGTGTCCGGGTCGAGCGCGTTGTTCGTCGGGAGGTTGAGGACGGCCATCGAGTTGTTGATCCCCGCCTCGGCGAGCGAGAAGGCGGAGTCCCGCGAGGTGCTCTGGCGCGTCTGCCTCTCGCCGGAGGTGGAGTAGGCGACCGCCGTCGTGCCCGCGATCCCGAGCACGGCCATGATCCCGATCGCCATCACGAGCGCCATTCCACGCTCCTCTCCGACGCGCAGCACGCGAAGAAACCACCGCATGGCTCCGCCATCGGCGGCTCGACGATCGTCCTTGACCGGACGCGTCCCCCGTTTGTGGGACCGCGTCAGGTCCGGCTGCTGTTCCGCAGCACGATGTCGTCGACGAGCTCGTACACGTCGACCGTCCGCTTGGGCTTGACGTTCACGGGGAAGTCGACGTGCAGCGTCGCGAGCGAGGTCAGCGACTGGGCGGTGTAGTTGAAGATGCAGAGCGCCGTCGGCGTCCCGCACGTCGTCGCCGACGAGCTCGGGACGAGGTAGTCGGCCCAGAGGACGCCGCCGGAGCAGGTCGACCCCGCGACGCGGTAGAGGGCGTACCGGTTCGTGGCGACGCTTCGTGTGCACCACGTCACCTGGCCGCTTCCCGTCCGGCAGTGGCTCGAGGTGCCGTCCGGGTTCGTCCAACTCGGGAGCGTGATCGTGATCGAGCTCGACGAGCCCGTCGGCGTGACGACGCTCGCGCAGTGCACCTCGCGGCGCATCGTGTCGAGCGCGAGCCGCGCCGTCAGCTGCGCCTGGAAGCGGTTGTTCATGTCCGACTCCGAGTTCGTCGCCGAGACGAAGACGGTCGTCAGGCCGCCCATCACGACGCCCATGATCACGAGCACCGTCAGCATCTCGACGAGCGTGTAGCCACGCTCGGAGCGCAGGCGGCTCATCGCGACCGGCGGCGGACCTGGGCGAGCGCCGCGCGGGCGACGGCCTCGCTCTTCGCGCCGATGCCCCACTCGCGCTCGACCCGCTGGTCGACGCGGATCAGCGTCTCGAGCGCGTCGGCGCCGTGCCACCAGCCGAAGCGCGCGCCCGTGACGATCCACGCGTGCTGGTAGAGCCAGTGCTGGATGTTCGCCGGCGTTCTCGGCTTGCCGGCGGCCCACGCCTCGAGGCGCAGCGCGCGGGCGGTCAGCGGGATCTCGTCGAGCGGCTCTCTCGGCGCGCCCTTGACAGCGAACGCCGGCGGGCGCGCGGGCGCCTTGGGCGCGGCCTTCGGCTTCGCGGCCGGCTTCGGCTTCGCGGCGTGCTTCGCCTTTGCGGCGGGCTTCGCCTTCGCGGCCGCCTTGGGCTTCGCCGCCGGTTCGACCACGGAGGCGAGGCCGGCGAGCCGGATCGCCGTGCCGCTGTAGGGGGAGTTGTCCGCCGGGCGGCCGAGCTCGCCGTACGGGCCGCGGACGAGCCGGAGCCTGACCGTCGGGGCGCCGGTGTCGACCACGCGCGTGCCCGCCGCCGGAGTCTGCGTGACGACGCGGTTCGACGAGTAGCCGTGAACCGAGCCGACGACGTGCCAGGCAAAGCCGGCGTCCTCGAGGATGCCCTCCGCGAAGACGTAGGCCTGGCCGGCCACCGACGGCACGATCAGCTCGGGCTGCGCAGCCGGGGTCGCCGACGACTTCGGCTGCGCGGCGCCGACGATCGTGTTGTCGGCGGCGAGGGTGAACGCCGCGGTGCCGAGAACCCACACGAGGGCCACGATGACCGCGCGCGGCAGAAGCGCAGCGAGCCGGAACGCCATGCTCACCCCTTCGGCACCGAGCCGCCGCATTGTCATCCCCCTACCGGGTGAGTCGACCGAAAGGTGCGCCGTAATTGCGGGCGGACGCGGGGCAAGCCGTCGCCTGTGCTGAAGAAGAACGTGCGTATCCGAACGCGGTGATCGTGCGTTCTTGCTCTGACCCCCGTCGCACCGGAGAGGAGACTGTGTGAACGTCCAGGCGTCAACCGACACCCGCCGTGCTGTCCGCGAGGCGAAGGTCGGCGGCGAAAACGTCACACGGAGCCGTGGCTTTGAATGGCTGGCGCGATCGGGCTTTGCCGCCCGCGCCGTGATCTACGGGATCATCGGCATCCTGGCCATCAAGCTCGCCCTCGGCGCCGGCGGCACGACCACCAACCAGCAGGGAGCACTGAAGACGATCGCCCGCCAGCCGTTCGGAGAGGTGCTGCTGATCCTGGTCGCGATCGGCCTCGCCGGCTACGCGCTCTGGCGGCTGCTGCACGCGCTGCTCGGCCACGGTCCCGAAGACTCGGATAGCGGCGTCGAGCGGGTCGCAGCGTTGGCGAGCGGGGTCGTCTACGCCGGCCTCTGCGCGATCGCCGTCGAGATCCTGCTCGGCCCAGGCTCCGGCGGCGGCTCCAGGAGCGCCCCCAAGACGACCGCCGGCGTCTTCGGTTGGCCCGGCGGTGCCTGGCTGGTCGGGATCGCAGGCGCCGTGCTGATCGGGATCGGCCTCTACCAGGGCTACCGCGGGCTCACCAGAGACTTCCTCGAGGAGTCGAAGACGGAGCAGATGAGCGCACGGGTGCGGAACTGGATCGAATGGATCGGCAGCTTCGGCCATCTCGCGCGGATGGTTGTCTTCGCACTGGTCGGGGTCTTCCTGATCAAGGCGGCGATCGACTACAACCCGAGCAAGGCGGTTGGGCTCGACGGCGCGCTCGCCAAGCTCGCCCATGCCTCCTACGGGCCGTTCCTGCTCGGGGTCGTCGCGGCCGGACTGATCGCCTTCGGCGTCTACTCGCTCAGCGACGCCCGCTACCGTCGCATCTAGCCAGCGCCGCTCTTCCAGCGATGAACGTCGTGAGCGATCCTCTCCCGCCGGCAGACCCGGAGTCGCGGGTCGTGCCACGCCTGCGCCGCTGGCTGGCGCCGCTGTTCCTGCTAGCGGCGCTCGGGCTGATTCCATGGACCGTCTACCTGGTCGTGTCGCTGCCCGGGCGGCACCTGCAGACCGGCTACTACGACCTCGCCTGGGGCGGCTTCGACCTGGCACTCGCCGCCGTCCTTGCCGCCACCGGCTACGGGCTGCTGCGCCAGAAGCTGTGGGTGCAGAGCACCGCGACCGCGGCCGCGACGATGCTGCTCTGCGACGCGTGGTTCGACACGCTCAGCGCGAACGACAGCGGCGAACGCCTGCTCGCGCTCGCGCTCGCGTTTACCGTCGAGTTGCCGACCGCGGCCGTCTGTCTGCTGATCGCCCGGCACGTCGAAGAGGTCGCCGAGCGCGCGCAACACTATGCACTCGCGGCGCGGCGACTCCGGCCGCGCCGACGCAGCGGCCGCCGCAACACCCAGACGGCCGCCTGATCTCCCTCGAGGCGGCCGTCCCGCACCCTAAGCGCACGCGCTGCTCGATCTTCGCGCCCGGGCGCGAGCCGTCGCCGCCGTCGCGCGAAGGAGCCCTAGCCGCCGAGCCTCGAGATCGTCAATCCCGGGCACCGTCGGTGCGTCCCTTGGGAGCTGTCTCGTAGCGCGATCGAGAACGCATCTCCGTGCGACGTGCTCAACGGCTGAACAGGACGACCGGGCTGCTCGCTTCCTGCGGTTGCTGCGGGACGACGGCGAAGACCGGGTGCGTCGCGGTCTGGGCGGCGACGTCCGTCGGGCCGGCGTCCTGCCAGCGGAACGCGATCCCCGCGAAGCGCTGGAACCACGGCTGCAGCTGCGGGTACGACGTCTGCGGGTCGAGCTGGAGGTGCAGGTGCGGCCCGGTCGCGTCGCCGGTCATGCCGACGAGGCCGACCTCCGTGCCGGCTGCGAGCTGCGCGCCGGCGGTGACGGTCGGGTCGAGGTAGGAGAGGTGGCAGTACGTCCATTCCTGGCCGTCGGCGGTGTCGATCGTCAGGCCGATGCCGCAGCGCGGGTCGGGGTAGCTCCAGGAGCGCGCCACGGTCGCGTCGGCGAGCGCGTAGACCGGGGTGCCCTCGGGCGCCGCGATGTCGGCGGCCGGGTAGTCGTGGTGGTGGTGCGAGACCGATACGACCGACGGCCCGCCGCCGACGGGGAAGACGTACTGGCCGTCGTAGGCGGGAGCGGCGAGCAGCGAGCCGGCGGCCGGCGCGAACGACGACGCGAGCGAACGGTCCTTGGCGAGCGAGAGGTCCTGCTGCGCCTGCTCGACCGCGGCACGGAGGTCGCTCACGCGCGCCGCGGCCGCGGCCCGCCGGACGCCGAGCTGCGTCGCCTGACGGTCGAGCGCGAGCTGGTCCGACAGGAGCTGCGAGGCCGCTTCGTGTCGCCTGAGCGCGTTCTCGCCGCTGCTCAGCGCACGAAGAGCACGCTCGGCGCCGAGCAGCTTCGCGTTCGCGCGGACGACCTTCTCGCGCGCCTGGTCGAGCGAGACCTGCATGCGGTCCAGGCTGAAGGTGACGTCGACGCCGCCGTTGCCGAACAGCTGCGCGAGCTGCATCACCTCGTCCACGTACCACTGGGCGTGGTTGTAGGAGAAGACGGCGCGCGAGATGTCGGTCGCGCCGCCGGAGGCGGCGAGGTAGCGCGCGGCCGCGGCGATCGCGTCTTCCGGGCTCCACGGGTCGGCGACGCCGTCGCCGTTCGCGTCGACTCCCCAGCGCTCCCACGTCGAGGGCATGAACTGCATCCAGCCGATCGCGCCCGCCGAGCTCGGGCCCATGTTGCGTCCGAAGTTCGACTCGACCTTGTTGATCGCCGCGAGCACCTGCCACGGCACGCCGTAGAGCGCGCCGTCGCGTTGCCAGATCGCGAGCAGCTGGTCGTAGCTCCGTGTCTGCGGCACGAGCGGCGGCACGAGCAGGTCGGGCGTCAGTAGCACGGATCCCGGGACGTTCGGCGCCTGCGCGCTCGGCAGAAACGCCGGTGAGGTCGCGGGCGCGGTCGGGACGATCCGGAACACGTCCGCGCCGGCCGGAGCGGCGAGCGCGAGCGCCGCGAGGGTCGCAGCGAGCAGGCGCTTCATCAGCCGTCCTGGCCGGCGATCCGCAGCCCGGGCATCGGTTGCTCGGCGGGCGGCGGGGGCTCCGGTTCCATCTCGGACACCGGACGGTCGGAATCGACGCCCGCAGCCTGGCGCTTCAGCGCCTGGTCGAGCGCGACGAGGAAGTCGTGCCGGTTCGAGGAGGCGTTCGCGGCGGTCTCGCGGTCGACCTCGCCCGCGACGACGAGCTCGATCAGCGCCTGGCTGAACGTCTGCATGTCGAAGAACTGGCCCTCGGCGATCGCGTCGGTGATCTCCTCGGTGCGGCGCTCGCGGATCAGGTCGGCGATGCGCGAGTTGTTCACCATCACCTCGACCGCCGCGACGCGGCCGCCCTGCGTCCGCGGCAGCAGCCGCTGGCTGATCACGCCGCGCAGGACGCCGGCGAGGATCGACCGGATCTGCTCCTGCTTCTCCGCCGGGAAGAACTCGACCATGCGCCCGATCGTCTCGCCGGCGTCGATCGTGTGGAGCGTCGAGAAGACGAGGTGGCCCGACTCGGCGGCCTTGAGCGCGGTCTCGGCGGTCTCGGAGTCGCGCAGCTCGCCGATCAGGATCACGTCCGGGTCCTGGCGGAGGACGCGGCGGATCGCAGCGAGGAAGGAATCGGTGTCGAGGCCGACCTCGCGCTGGTTGACGATGCAACCGTGGTCGGAGTGGAGGATCTCGATCGGATCCTCGATCGTGACGATGTGCTGGCGCCGCGTGCGGTTGATGTGGTCGATCACCGCTGCGAGCGTCGTCGTCTTCCCGGACCCGGTGGCGCCGGTGACGAGCACGAGCCCGCGGTGCTCCTCGGCGAGGCGGCGGACGCCCTTCGGCAGGCGCAGCTGCCCGAAGCCGGGCACGTCCTTCGGGATCACGCGGAAGGCGAACGAGATCGAGCCGCGCTGGCGGTAGCCGTTCACGCGGAAGCGCGGCAGCCCGTCCGCGGTGTAGGCGATGTCGAGCTCACCGGTCTCGTGGAAGTGCGACAGCTTCGCGGGGGTCATGTCGGCGACGAGCGCGAGCGTCGCCTCGAGGTCGCTGTCGTAGAGCGGCCGGTGGTCAGGGAGCAGGCCGAGCTGGCCGTCCCGCCGGAGCACCGGCGGCTGGCCGAGCTTGAGGTGGATGTCGCTCGCGCCGAGCTCCACGGCGCGGCCGAGTGCCGCATTCAGGTCCACGGGTGGCAGATCGGCAGCGACGTGTCGTCGCTTGAGCGCGCGAACCCCGGTGTCAGACGCGTGCCCGGACCGTCACGAACGATCCACAGGCCGGCGTGCCCGCAAGGTTCGCGCCGGCGCCGCCGGTGTCAGACACCATGACGGAACTGTGATGTCAGGACTGGCGGCCGAGCGCGTCGACCAGGCGGAGCGGCGCGCGGACGAGGCCCTTCGCCTCGCCGGGGTGCGCCAGGTCGCCGCGCAGGAAGGCCGAGGTGAAGCCCCAGACGAGCGGCAGGCGCGCGACGCCGAACACGAGCCGCGGGAAGCGCTCCAGCGCGTGCTTCGCCTTCCACGACGCCGCGAGGGTCCGGCCGAGCTCCCGCTCGAGCGCCGGCTCGTACCCGTCGAGGTCTCCGGACAGCACCGCCTCCGAGGCGAGCCGCGCGCTCACGAACGCCTCGTACATGCCGTCGCCGGAGAGCGGGTCGACGAGCGCGGCGGCGTCCCCCGCGAGCAGCACCCGCCCGACGCGGGCGCGCGCATCCGCCCGCCGCATCGGCAGCCTGTACCCGCGCAACGACTCGAGCTTGTCCGCCGGCAGCCCGTACCCCGAGCAGGCGCGGTCGAGGTGCTCCCGCAGCCGCGGCCCTTCCGACTCCCAGCCGCCGACGCCGACGTTGACGTGGTCGCCTTTCGGGAAGACCCACGCGTAGCCGCCGGGCACGGTGCCGAGCTCGACGACCGCGCGCCCGCGATAGTCCTCGCGCGCGTGAACGTGAGCGACGTTCCCCTCGAGCGCGACGCCGTGCGACCTCGAACCCGTCAGCCCGAGCGCCCGCGCCGTCAGGCCGTTGACACCGTCCGCCCCGATCGCGACCGGCGCCGACACGGCCGCCCCGTCGAAGCGGACGGTCACGCCGTCCTCGTCCTGCTCCAGGCCGGTCGCGCGCAGGCCGTCGCGGAAGTCCGCCCCGGCCGCGGCCGCCTGCTCCGCGAGAAAGGCATCGAGCCGGCGCCGCTGCGTCATCAGCACGATCGGCGACTCGCTGCGGCGCTCGAAGCGCCGCCCGTAGCGGAAGCCGAGCTGGAAGCGGTGCACCGTGTCCTCCACGACCGGCTCGACAGAGACCGGCAGCTGCCGCACGGCCCGGTACGTGAGCCCGCCGCCGCACGGCTTGTCCCGCGGGAAACGCTCGCGATCGAGCAGCAGGACGCGCACCCCCTCCTGCGCCAGCCGCAGCGCCGCGGTCGAGCCGGCCGGGCCGGCGCCGACGACGATTGCGTCGAACCGCTCCATGGGCTCAATCGTACGACCGGGGAAGAACCGGCGCGGCCTGCGCGTCAGGTGAGGGAGGACCAGGGAGGAGTGGGCAATGACTGAGACCAAGATCGACGCCGACGGCCTAGCCGCGCGACTGAGCGGAGCCGTCGTCCAGGCGAGCGACCCCGGCTACGACGAGGCGCGCAAGCTCTACAACGCGATGATCGACCGGCGGCCGGCCCTGATCGCGCAAGTGGCGGACGTCGACGACGTCGTCGCCGCCGTGAACTTCGGCCGCGAGCACGACCTCGAGCTGGCGATCCGCGGTGGCGGACACAACGGCGCAGGCCTCGCGAGCGTGGACGGCGGCCTCGTGATCGACCTGTCGGCGCTGAGCTCCGTCGAGGTCGATGCCGGCGCGCGCACCGTCACGATCGGCGGCGGTGCGCTGCTCGGTGAGGTCGACGCGGCGACGGGCGCGCACGGCCTCGCCACACCGGCCGGGATCATCTCGACCACCGGCGCCGGCGGTCTGATCCTCGGCGGCGGTGTCGGCTATCTCACACGCCGTGCCGGGCTCTCGATCGACAACATCCTCGGCGCGCAGGTCGTCCTCGCCGACGGCAGCGTCGTCGAGGTCGACGAGCGGACCGAGCCGAACCTGTACTGGGCGATCCGCGGCGGCGGCGGCAACTTCGGCGTCGTCACCTCGATCCGGTCGCGGCTGCATCCGGTCGGCGACGTGGTCGCCGGGCCGATGTTCTGGGATCTCGACGCGGCCGGCGACATCCTGCGCTGGTACCGCGAGTTCATCCTCGCCGCGCCGGAGGAGCTCGGCGGGTTCTTCCTGTTCGCGAGCGTGCCGCCCGCGCCGCCCTTCCCGGACGAGCTGCACCTGCGCAAGGTCGCCGCCGTGGTCTGGTGCTGGACCGGGCCGCCCGAGCAGGCGGCCGAGGTGCTCGCCGACGCGCGGGCCCAGCCCGGGCTCCTGCTCGACGGTGTCCAGCCGATGCCGCTGCCGGCGCTGCAGAGTGCGTTCGACCCGGTCTATCCGCCCGGCGACCAGTGGTACTGGCGCGGCGACTTCGTCACCGAGATCCCCGATGCGGCGATCGAGGTACACCAGCGGTTCGCGGAGGCGCTGCCGACGTGGAAGTCGACCATGCACCTGTATCCGATCGACGGCGCCGCGCACCGCGTCGGCCCTGCGGACACTCCGTGGGCCTACCGCCACGCGAACTGGGCGTCGGTCATCGCCGGCGTCGACCCCGATCCCGCCAACGCCGACGCGATCACGCGCTGGACGGTCGACTACTTCGAGGCGCTCCACCCGTACACCGCGGGCGGGTCGTACGTGAACTTCCTCGGCGAGGGCGAGCAACGCGTCCAGGCGACCTACGGCGAGAACTACGCGCGCCTGGCCGCGATCAAGGCCGAGTACGACCCGGACAACCTCTTCCACGTCAACCAGAACATCCGTCCGGCCGCGTAGCGGCGTAGGATCGCCACATGCCGAGGTACCTCATCGTCCGCAAGTTCGACGTCGCCGAGAGCCAGATGCCCCAGGTCGGGCGCAAGTCGCGCGTCACGATCGAGAACGAGTTCCCGGAGATCACCTGGGAGCACAGCCACGTGATCGTCGACGACGACGGCGTCGTTCGCACCTACTGCGTCTACGCCGCACCCGACGAGCAGGCGATCCGGGATCACTCGTCGAAGCTCGGGCAGCACGAGATCGAGTTGCTGCAGGTGATCGCCGGGGACGTCAGCCCGGCGGACTTCCCCGGCTAGCGCTACCCCTCGCCGAGCCCGAGCAGCCGCGCGTCGGTCACGTGGTATTCGGCCTGGAGCGCGACCGCGAGCTTCACGGTGACCTCGCGACGGAGCGCGACGTCGCCGTCCGGCACGAGCTCGAGCGCCTCGCGGTAGAGCGCGACCGCCTGCTCCTTCGCCCAGCCGCGCTCCGCCTGCCCGCCGGCGGCGAGGAAGTACTCGATCGCGCGCTCGGGCTCGCCCGCGTCGCGCCAGTGTCGCGCCTTGGCCGACGTCGCCTCGCCGGCCTCCGACGTCACCGCCTCGAAGAAGCGGGCGACCTGCGCGTGCCGCTCCCGCCGCCGCGCGCGCGGCAGCAGGTCGTACGCGGCGTCGCGGATCAGCACGTGCGTGAACGAGTACTGCCGGTCGCCCTCGAAGCTCGAGACGGTGTCGCGGCGGACGAGGTCGCGGCGCTCGAGCGCGCCGAGCAGGTCGGAGAGCTCCTCGCCGTCGCCCATCGCCTCGAGCGCGCCGCGCCAGAACGTCTTGCCCACGACGGCGGCGTCGAGCAGGAGCGAGCGCTCCTTCGCCGGCAGCGCGTCGAGCCGCGCAGCGAGCAGGCCGCGGATCGAGTTCGGCAGCGACGTCCGGCCTCCGCCGGAGGTCTCGAGCATCGTCGCCGCCAGCTGCTCGATGAACAGCGGGTTCCCCTCCGCGTTCGCGGCGACCGCCTCGCTCGCACCGTCCGCGAGCAGGTGCTCGGCGAGCATCCGCGAGTCCTCCGGCGAGAGCGGCTCGAGCGGCAGCGCGCTGTACGCGGCGAGACCGCCGCCCCACGCCGGTCGCGCGTCGAGCAGGTCGGGCCGGGCGAGCGCGAGCACGAGGATCGGCAGGTCGCGCAGCCGGCCCGCGAGCAGCTCGACCAGGTCGAGCAGGCTCGAGTCCGCCCAGTGCAGGTCCTCGAAGACGAGCATCGTCGGCCGGTCGCGGGCGACGGCCTCGATGAAGACGCGCACCGAGAAGAAGAGCGTCTCGCGGTCGGCGACGGAGTGCTCCGGGTCGAGGCCGAGCAGGATCGCGAGGTGCTCCGTGATCTCGCCTGCGGAGCCCTCGCCGACGAGCGTCTCGACTTCCTCCCGCAGCTTGCGCAGGGCGACCTCGCGCGCGTCGGTCTCGAAGATGCCGCACAGCTGCTTCACCTGTAGCGCGAACGCGAAGTACGCGCTGCTCTCGCGGTACGGGAGCGAGCGGCCACGGATGGTGCGGCCGCCCAGCCCCTCGACCGCCTCGGAGAACTCGGTCGCGAGGCGCGTCTTGCCGACGCCCGCCTGGCCGAGGACCGTGACCAGGTGCGGCTTCCGCTCGGCCGACGTGCGCTCCCAGATGCCGCGCAGCACCTCGAGCTCGCGCGTCCGCCCGACGAACGGCGCGCGGCTGCTCCGGCGCTCCCCGACCGGCGTCGACGCCTCGACCGCGAGCCATGCCTCGACCGCGTCCGCCTTGCCCTTGGCGACGACGGCCTCGAGCGGCTCGTAGACGATCGCGTCGCGCGTGAGCCGGTGCGTCTCGGCGCCGACGACGATCCCATTCACCGGAGCGGAGTGCTGCAGGCGCGACGCCGTGTTGACGACGTCGCCCGCGACCATCGCCTCCCCGTGCTCGGGGCGCGCGTCGATCGTGACCAGTGCCTCGCCGGTGTTGACGGCGATCCGGAACTCGAGCTCGAGCTCGAGCAGCGCATCACGCACCGCGAGCGCCGCGCGTGTGGCCCGCTCGGCGTCGTCCCCGTACGCCGTCGGCGCGCCGAAGACACCCATCACGGCGTCGCCGACGAACTTCTCGACCCGGCCGCCGAAGGACTCGATCTCCCGGCGCGCGCCGTCGTGGTACGGCCCGAGGACCGCGCGGACGTCCTCCGGGTCACGCTGGTCCGACTGCGCGGTGAAGCCGACGAGGTCGACGAAGATGACGCTGACCACGCGGCGCTCCTCGCGCGGCGATGCAGCGGAAAGCTCTCGACCGCACGCGAGGCAGAAGCGGGCGATCGACGGGTTCTCCTGGCCGCAGTTCGCGCAGGTGCTCACGGACACAGCGTAGGGCGGAACTACGAAACTGCGAAGGGCGCCGGGCACGCGGCGATCTTCGGGATCGAGAAGCGGGCGATCGTCCCGAACTGCGGCGCGGGCTTGCACGCCTGCGCGACACCCGCGTCGCATGCGACCGAGAGGAAGACGAACGCGTCCTCGATCGTGAACCCGTGCTGGTCGACGAGCAGCCGCGCCGCCTCCTCCGAGACGAGCTTGAGCGCCTCGTCGAAGTCGTCTGCGGTCGCGTGCGGGAGCCAGCGCTCGGCGAGCTCCGTCACCGGCCACGTCGCCTGCTTGCCCTTGAGCAGGTGGAAGCGGACGTCGACCTCGCCGGCGATCTCGACGCCGGTGAAGCAGATCTCGCCGTCGCCCATCGACGCGTGCATGTCGCCGACCGCGAACATCCCGCCGGGCTGCCGCACCGGGAAGAAGATCTTCGCCCCTTTGCCGTGCAGGTGGTCGTCGAGGTTGCCGCCGTGCCGCCCGGCGAGGCCGTTCGAGAGCGTGTCGCCGTCGGTCGCCACGCCGACCACCCCGACCATCGGCCGCGCGGGGAACGAGACGCGCTCGTTCATCCGGATCTCACCGTCGTGCACCTCGAACATGCGCGTCAGCGGCGCCTGCACCTGGTCGATCAGCTGCCCGAAGCCCGGGATCAGCGTCGCCACGCCCCACTCGATCGGCCGCACGTCCACGATCTCCGCGACGAGCGAGTCCCCGGGCTCGGCGCCGCGCACCGCGACCGGCCCGGTGGCGCTGTTGATCCGCTCGAGGTCGATCTGCGTGACGAGGTCGTCCTCGCTCTGGATCTGACCGGTGAAGCAATCGTTCGTCTCGAAGGTGACGGTCTCGCCGGGATCGACCTCGAGGACGGGGTCGAGGTCGGGCCCGAACGACCAGATCACCTGGTCGCGCGACAGCCGGTGCTCGGTTGCGATCGCCACGTCAGGCCGACTCCGCGGCCGGCGCCGCCCCCGGTGCCAGGGTCTCGTCCTCGACGTACACGCGCTCCATGTCGCGGAGGCTCTCAGGCCGCCGCGCCAGCAGCCAGATCATCAGGATCAGGCCGAGGATCACCCACGCGACGTCGACCCAGTTCCCGTACTTCTCCGGGTAGACCGGCGGGTACTTGTAGAACTGGTAGTACAGCGGGAAGAAGAAGAGCACGATCCCCGCGACGGGCAGCACCACGTGCAGCAGGACGTTGAACTGCGGCCGCCCCGGCCCAAGGTAGTAGCGCATGCAGCCGACCGAGATCAGCATGTAGACGACGATCACGACCGGCACCGCCATCGTCGCGATCGTGAAGAAGCCGTTCAGCGGCCCCCACTTCCACCCGAAGAGCAGCGCGAGCGCGGCCGCGAAGACGGACAGCCAGATGATCGCGATGTGCGGTGTCTTGAAGCGCGGGTGCGTGTGGGCGAGCGGCCGCGGCGCGAGGCCGTTCCGCGACAGTGCGTAGAACACGCGCGTCGCCGCGTTGACGGCCGCGTTCGAGTTCGCGGCGATCGAGTTGCAGATCGCGAGGAAGACGAGCACCCAGCCGCTGCTCCAGAAGACCTTCCCGAGCGCGCGCCACGGGTCGGCGTTCGTCGTCGCCTGGTTGACGAAGTTGCCGAAGCCCGCGCCGAAGACCCACGCGTACGAGCAGAGCACGTAGAAGACCCCGATCACGATCGCCGAGCCGACGACTGCGCGCGGAACCGTCCTCCGCGGGTTCTTCGCCTCCTCGCCCATCGGAGCGGCCGCCTCGAAGCCGATGAAGGCGAGGATCGCGAACACCATGCCCTTGAAGACGCCGCTCCAGTCGCCCGCGGCGTGGTGCGGGTTGAACGGCTGCACGTTCAGGTCGCCCGAGTTCGAGATCAGCATCCAGATCGACAGCGCGCCGAAGATGGCGATCTCGAACGCCCCGAGAATCACGCCGGCGGTCGTCGAGAGGCGCACGTCGCGGTAGGTGAGCAGGAAGACGAAGAGCGTGATCACGAGCACCCAGATCCACCACTGGCCCGTGTAGCTCCAGCCGACCTCGTTGTGGAAGACGTCGGTCATCGCCCAGCCGAACTCCAGGTACAGGAACGGCGCGACGAGCGGCTCGAAGAGGATGAAGAGCCACGCGACGAGGAAGCCCGCCCACGGCCCGAGCGTGCGCGCGGCGTAGGTGTACATGCCGCCCGCGCTCGGAAAGAGCTTCGCCAGCTGGCCGATCGCGGTCGCCGCGCAGATGCAGGCGATCAGCGCGAGCCCGACGGACAGCGGCAGCGCCTGCTGCGAGTACGGCACCGAGATGAAGATCGAGTACGCGACGGCGGCGGCGGGCGCCATGTGCGTGATCGACTGGAAGAGCACCTGCCAGAGGCCGATCGAGTGCTCTCTCAGGTGGTCGAAGCGACGGGGCTCGGCGGCGGTCGCGGCTTCCATCGGTACCTCCCGGGGTCGATTCCCGCTCCGGTGCGAGTTTGCCACGGTTGAGGCAAGCGGCGCGCGGCTACAATGCCCGCCCCCGGGGGTGTGCCCGAGCGGCCAAAGGGAACGGGCTGTAAACCCGTCGGCTCAGCCTACGGAGGTTCGAATCCTCCCGCCCCCACTCACTCGATGCGGTCGCGCGGTGGCTACGGCATCCGCGAGCGGCTGATCCAGACGAGGTGGCCGGGCGACAGCCCGAGCCCCTCGAGCGCGCTCTCGGGGTTGCCGCGCACGATCTCCATCCAGCCACGCTCGTCGAAGAGCACGCCGTACTCGCCGGGCGCGAAGTCGGCGTAGGTGCTTCCGCGCCGCGCCTCCGCCGAGGCCGACACGGCCTTGATCGTGAGGCACGAGACGTCGCCGAGGCCGGCGCGCATGAGATCCGCCTCGCGGACGTTGAGCTGGATGTTGCCGAAGCGGTTGAAGTCGAGCACCTCGCCGCGGATCTCGCCGTCCGACACCTCCGGCTCCGCAAGCGCCAACGCCGTCAGCGACCCGGCGTCGACGGCGGGGCCGAGCCGCCCCAGTTCCATCCCCGCCGCGAGCTGCGCGGCGGCGGGGCAGAGCGTGTCCGGCGCGCGGAACGACTCCGCCCGCGGGGGCCGGACGACATCCTCCGAGGTGATCTCGACGGCGCTCTCCACGCCGCCGGCCGCCGCCCAGGCGAGCGAGAGCAGGCCGTTGTCGGGCCCGACGAGAAACCGGCCGGATGCCGTGGCGATCGCGACCTCGCGGTCCTTGCCGACGTTCGGGTCGACGACGCCGAGGACGACGGCGTCCTCCGCGATGTACGGCATCGAGTCGGCGAGCAGCAGCGCTCCGGACTGCACCTCGAGCGGGCGGATGAGGTGGGTGAGGTCGACGATCGGGCTCTGCGGGGAGATGCTCGCGAGCACCGAGTGACAGATGCCGACCCACTCGTTCCCGAGCCCGAAGTCGCTCACGAAGACGATTGGGCGAGCCGCACCCGGCATCCGAGGAAGCATCCTCCTCGACCCGAGCCAATGCAACCGCCGTCGGCAGCTTGACAGATCGACAGATATCGATACGATGTCCATCGATATGAAGGCGCTCGAGCTGATCGACTGCTGCCGCCCACTCGGCACGCCGTCGCTGGACGACGACGAGGCGGAGGCCACCGCCAGGGTCTTCAAGGCGCTGGGCGACCCGGCGCGGGTGAAGATCGTCGGCATCGTCGCCTCCCGCGACGAGGCCGTCTGCGCCTGCGACTTCGCGCCGGCGCTCGGCCTCAGCCAGCCGACGGCGAGCCACCACCTGAAGAAGCTCACCGAGGTCGGCCTGCTCGAGCGCGAGCAGCGCGGCAAGTGGGCCTATTTCTCTCTCAACGCCGAGGCGCTCGCCAAGCTCGAGCACCTCGTCCACATCCCGGAGGTTGTGCGATGACTACTGACTCTGCGCTGACGCTGCGCCAGCAGGTCCGCGATCGGTACGCCGAGGCCGCCCGCTCGGTCGCGACCGGAGGCTGCGGCAGCGGCGCCTGCTGCGAGGGCGAGTCGGCCGACTTCGTCGAGTCGCTCTACAGCGCCGAGCAGCGGGGCGAGCTCCCGGACGCCGCCGCCCTGGCCTCGCTCGGCTGCGGCAACCCCACCGCGGTCGCCGACCTGCAGGAGGGCGAGGTCGTGCTCGACCTCGGCTCCGGCGGCGGCATCGACGTCATCCTCTCCGCCAAGCGGGTCGGGCCGAGCGGCACCGCCTACGGCCTCGACATGACCGACGAGATGCTGGCGCTCGCGCGCAAGAACGCCGCCGAGGCCGGCGTCTCGAACGTGCACTTCCTGAAAGGCGTGATCGAGCAGATCCCGCTGCCCGCCGACGCAGTGGACGTCGTCATCTCGAACTGCGTGATCAACCTGTCGGTCGACAAGCCGGCGGTGCTGACGGAGATGGCGCGCGTGCTGAGGCCGGGCGGCCGGCTCGGAATCTCCGACGTCGTGGCCGAGGATCACCTCGCCGCCGAGGAGCGGGCCGAGCGCGGCAGCTACGTCGGCTGCATCGCCGGCGCGCTGTCGAGGAGCGAGTACGTCGCGGGGCTCGAGGCCGCCGGCTTCGAGCAGGTCTCGGTCGAGTTCACGCACGAGGTCGCCGACGGGATGCACGGCGCGATCGTCAGGGCGGTGAAGACCGCCCGGCCCGAGGCGAAGGGGTTGCCGGTCGTCGCGGCCGCCGCGAGCGCCGGCTGCTGCTAGCCGGGAGCGAGCCTGAACGTCCTCTTCGTCTGCGTCGGGAACAGCGGCCGCTCGCTGCTGGCCGAGCGACTGTTACGCCGCGACGCCGGCGGCCGCCACGAGGTGCGCTCGGCGGGGAGCGCGCCGGGGCCGCGCGCCCATCCGCAGGTCGTCGAGGCGCTACGCGAGATCGGCATCGACGCTTCCGACCACGTCCCGCGCACGCTGGACGACGAGGCACTCGAGTGGGCGGACGTCGTGGTCGCCACCTGCGACGACGCCTGTCCGGTGATCCCCGGCAAGCGCTACGTCGCCTGGGACTTGCCCGATCCGAAGACGATGCCGCTCGAGCAGGTCCGCCCGCTGCGCGACGAGATCGAGCACCGCGTGCGCGAGCTCGTCGCCGAGCTCGACGCCTAGGCCTGCACGTCACCGCCGGGCCAGGTGTCCGGCAGCAGGTAGCCCTCGGGGAACGGGTCGTCGGGATCGACCATGAGCTGCGTGATGCCGGTGATCCAGGCGCTGCCGCGGAACGCGGGGACGATCGCCGGACGGCCGCCGACGGCCGTCTCCGCCACGATCCGGCCGTCGAAGGTCGTGCCGAGAACGGAGGCATGCGTCATCCCGTCGCCGGCGCGCATCTCGCCGCGCGCGTGCAGCGCCGCCATCCGCGCCGAGAGGTCGCCGAGCGGTCGAGCCGCCCGGGCGGGACCACTACGGCGTTGCGCGAGACCTGCCCCACTCCCTGCCAGGGCTGGGCGATCTGCACGATGCTGACGCCCGCGATCTCCGGATTCTCCGGGTGGGCGCAGGGCAGCTGCTCGCGCGCGGCGGCGCGGATCCGCTCGCCGGCCTCGCAGAGCTCACGCGCCTCCGCCGGCTCGAGCGCGAAGCCGAGCGCCGCGGCGTCGGCGATCGCGTGCCACATGCCGCCGAACGCAACGTCGACGTCGACGATGCCGAGGCCGTCGACCTCGAGCGGCGCGTCGAGGCGATCGGCGAAACAGGGCACGTTCCTGAGCTCGACGCTCTCGCACCTGCCGTCCTTGCAGCGCGCCGACACCTCGACGACGCCGGCCGGGGCCTCCAGCCGCAGCGTCGTCTCGGGCTCGTGCAGCTCGACCATCCCCGTCTCGAGCAGCACGGTCGTGACGCAGATCGCGTTCGATCCGGACATCGGCGGATACTCGGTCGGCTCCATGACGACGAAGCCGGCATCGCAGTCGTCGCGCGTCGCCGGGACGATCAGGTTCGCGTGCCGCGCGACGCTCCCGCGCGGCTCGCGCAGGAGCAGCCGGCGCAGCGAGTCGTCGCGTGCCAACGCCTGCATCTGCTCGAACACGGTCTCACCAGGCGGCGGCAGCACGCCGCCCACGACGACGTCGCCGACCTCGCCACCGGCGTGACAGCCGACGACCGTGATCGTCCGGTGCGCCCGCATCGCCGCGACAATCCTCGCATGCGGATCGTCCCGTGGATGCAGCCGCTCTTCCACGACCGCGCCGCGGCCGGACGCGTCCTCGCCGAGGTCGTGCCGCAGGCGGAGCTCGTGGTCGGCGTCGCGCGCGGCGGTGTGGCAGTAGCCGCCGAGGTCGCCCGGGCGCTGGAGGTGCCGCTGACGGCGGTCGACGTCGAGCGCGTCGACGACTTCGGCCGGCGCCTCGGCGCCGCCACGGCGAACGGTCCGCCGTACCTGCTCGTCCCGGAGGCCGAGGTCGAGGGGGTGCTCGCGCGGGCGCGGCTGGAGGCGGAGCGGCTAGAGGCGCGGCTCGAGCACGCGCGGCTGCCGGTCGAGGGACGCGACGCGCTCGTCGTCGACGACGGCGCGATCACCGGCCTCACGCTCGCGGCTGCTTGCGTCTGGGCGGGCGCCGCCGGAGCGACGCGCGTCGTGGCGGCCGTGCCCGTCGCCCACGTCGAGGGCCTGCGCCGGCTCGCGGAGGCGGCCGACGAGGTCGTCTGCCCGCACCCGCTCGAGGAGATCGCGGTCGTCGGCCAGGCGTACGACAGCTTCGATCCGCTCGACGAGTGGTACGTGGCCTCGCTGCTAGCCGAGCGGTAGCAGCGCGCCCTCGAGCTCGAGCAGGAAGCGCTTCACGTGGAGCCCGCCACCGAACCCGGTGAGGGAGCCGTCGGCGCCGATCACCCGGTGGCACGGCAGCACGATCGGCAGCGGGTTCTGGCCGTTCGCGGCGCCGACGGCCCGCGCCTTGTCGCTCCCGAGGCCGAGTCGGCGCGCCTGCTCGCCGTAGCTGACGGTCTGCCCGTACGGAATCGTCGCGAGCGCGAGCCAGCACTGGCGCTGGAAGTCGGTCCCGTGCAGCTCGAGCGGCAGGTCGAAC
>DASSMZ010000182.1:0-3058 GCA_035688325.1 Gaiellaceae bacterium | reverse complement strand
GCCTCCTCCAGCGGCGCGAGCCCTGCTCGCGTGAGCAGCTGCGTCCCGGCGTACGGCACGACCGCCGGCGGCGACCACTCGGCCTCGTACGCCTCGAGGTCGGTGCGGGTGAGGCGCCCGCCGCGTTCCTCCATCAGCCCGAGCAGCGCCGCGGCGATCGAGCCGTCGTAGACGCTGTCGGGGCCTTCCTCGGCGATGAGCTCGACCGCCCGCACGAGGCCCGGCTGGCGCAGCCGGTCGCCCGCCTCGAGCAGCCGCCCGGCCGGCGCGTAGACAGCGGCGCCCTCGTTGAGCGTCATCACCGGCGCGAGCATCGCGAGGCAGGCGGCGTGCGCGGACGGGAACTCGACGCCCTCGCGCGCGAGTCGCAGCGCCGGCTCGGCGAGTCGCTCCCACGGCAGCCGCCCGTGCGCGGCGTGCAGCGCGCCGAGGCCGGCCGGGAGGCCGGGCACGCCGCAGGACGCGATCCCGATGGCGTAGTGGACGAGCTCCGCCCCGAACGGCACCTGCAGCTCGACGAGCTCGGCCCGGCGGCCGCTCGGCGCGTCCAGGCCCGGGACCGTCACGAAGCAGTCGAGGTTGCGCGCCTCGCCGCTGACCGCGTCGTAGTAGATCGCGTGCCCGCCGCCGAGCAGGCCCGTCATCACCGTCTCGGCGACGCACGACGCGAGGCCGGCGGCGACCGCGGCGTCGGCCGCCGACCCACCGGCCTCGAGCACCTCGACCCCGGCCTCGACCGTCGCCGGATGACCGGCTGCCACCGCCGCCTGCACTGTGGACGGATCGTGCCTCTTTTGTTCGACGTTCGTCACCATCGGTGCGTCCCGCGTCGATACGCTCGCAGCGGGGAGGAGGTTGGTGGCCTCCGGGCTGGAAGCGTTCGAGCGGCGCGCACACCACGAGAAAACCGCGTGGTTGCTACGCTTCCCGACCAGGACCGCCGTCTCGGCCGCTCGCGTGTGCTTCCTCGCGGCGTGCTTGGACGGCGGAGTCGCGTACGAAGAGGAGGACATTTGACCCTCACCAAGGAAGCGAAGCAGGAGATCGTCGGCAAGCATGGTCAGAACGCCGAGGACACGGGCTCGGCCGACGTGCAGATCGCCCTCCTGACCGCCCGCATCAACGAGCTCACCGAGCATCTCCGCGCGCACCCGAAGGACCACTACTCGCGCCGCGGCCTGCTCAAGCTCGTCGGCCGCCGCCGCAGGCTGCTCCAGTATCTGCAGAAGCGGAACCTCGAGGGCTACCGAGCCCTCATCCAGGAGCTCGGCCTGAGGAGGTAGGCCGAAGCTAGACACACACCCAACCGCCGGAGGGTGGAAGTTTGAGCGAGCTTCGGCGTCCCCGAAGCTGACCCAAACCTCCACTCTTCAACGAGAAGTGGAGGAACCACATGGCAACAATCCCTGAGCCCCGGGTCGCGTCGGTGTCGGTCACCGTCGGCGACCAGGAGCTGACCTTCGAGTCCGGCAAGCTCGCCAAGCAGGCCGACGGCGCCGTCGTCGTCCGCGCGGGCGAGACGATGGTGCTCGCGACCGCCCAGGGCAAGATGGAGGCGCGCGAGGGTGCGGACTTCTTCCCGCTCACCGTCGACGTCGAGGAGCGGATGTACGCGGCCGGGAAGATCCCCGGCGGCTTCTTCAAGCGCGAGGGCCGGCCGACCGAGCGCGCGATCCTGACCGCGCGCATGATCGACCGCCCGATCCGGCCGCTCTGGCCGAAGGGCTACAAGAACGAGGTGCACGTGGTCGCGACGACGCTGTCGGTCGACCTCGTCACCGCCCACGACATTCTCTGCATCAACGGCGCGTCCGCGGCGCTGATGGTCTCGCCGCTGCCCTTCCTCGGGCCGGTCGGCGCGGTGCGCATCGGCCGGATCGACGGCGAGCTCGTCGTCAACCCGCCGCTGACCGCGGTCGAGGCCGGCGAGAGCACGCTCGACCTGATCGTGGTCGGGACGCCCGACGCCCTGACGATGGTCGAGGCCGGCGCCGACGAGATCCCCGAGGAGACGATCCTCGAGGCATTCGAGCTGGCGCACGGCGAGATCCGCAAGATCTGCGAGGCGCAGGAGGAGCTCCGCCGCCAGGTCGGCAAGGAGAAGTGGCTCGACCCCGAGCTGACCGAGCAGCTCGAGCGCGAGCACGGGCACCGCTTCGCCGAGCGCATCGCCTCCGACGGCCTGCGCGAGGCGTCAGGCGTCGTCGAGGAGGTCCTCTCGGAGCTCACGCCGGCGCTCTCGATGGAGTCGACCGAGGACGACATCCGGCGGCAGATCCAGGTGCGTTCGAGCCTCGCGATGATCCTCGACCGCCAGCGGCTCGACGCCGTCGTCAAGGCGGTACGCGAGCAGTTCGAGGACGACCTGACGGCGCTGACGGAGGCCGAGCAGGACTCGAAGGAGCTCAAGTCGGCCAAGCGCAGCCTGCTGTACGAGCGGATCGAGGAGGAGGTCCAGCTGCCGTTCCCGGTCGGCGCGCCGGCGTCTGACGAGGACACACCGGTCGTGAAGGACTCGATCACGCGCCAGCAGATCAAGCGCGCGGCCGAGACGATCTACAAGGAGCTCGTCCGCCGCAAGATCGCGGTCGAGAAGCGGCGCCCGGACGGCCGCGACCCGGAGGAGATCCGCCCGGTCTCGTGCGAGGTGGGCGTCAGCCCGCGCACGCACGGCTCGGCGCTCTTCACGCGCGGCCAGACGCAGATCATGTCGCTGCTGACGCTCGGCACGGCCAAGGAGGGTCAGCGCATCGACGACCTCTCGCTCGAGACCGACCGCCGCTACATGCACCACTACAACTTCCCGCCCTACTCGGTCGGGGAGACGGGCTTCATGCGCGGCCCGAAGCGCCGCGACATCGGCCACGGCGCGCTCGCGCAGCGGGCGCTCGAGCCGATGATCCCGCCGCTCGAGGAATTCCCGTACACGATCCGGATCGTCTCCGAGACGCTGGAGTCGAACGGCTCGTCGTCGATGGGCTCGGTCTGCGGCTCGACGCTCTCGCTGCAGGACGCGGGCGTGCCGATCAAGGCGCCCGTCGGCGGCATCGCGATGGGC
>DASSMZ010000179.1:0-7520 GCA_035688325.1 Gaiellaceae bacterium | reverse complement strand
AGCTGGTTCTCGCCCGCGAAGATCGCGGAGACCGAGTCGTCGGCGAAGACGTTCAGGATCGTCTCGGCGAGCAGGCTCGAGACCGGCAGCACGTCGATCTTGTCCGGCCGGTTGACCGGGTCGATCGGGACCGTGTTCGTGACGGTGATCTGCTTGATGTTGCTCGCGGCCAGCTTCTCGAAGGCGTTGCCCGGGAAGAGGCCGTGCGTGGCGCACGCGTAGACCTCGGTCGCGCCGGCGGCGAGCAGCGCCTCGGCGCCGGCGATCAGCGTGCCGCCGGTGACGACGATGTCGTCGCTCATGATCGCGACCTTGCCGCGGACGCGGCCGATCACCTCGGTGACGGAGGCCTCGTCGTGGCCGGGCCGCGTCTTGTTCAGGATCGCGAGGTCGCCCTCGAGCATCTGGCCGAAGCGGCGCGCCATCTTCGCGCGTCCCGGATCGGGCGAGACGGCGACGATGCCCTCGCCCTGCAGCCCCTTGTCGCGGTAGTGCTGCGCGAAGAGCTGGAGCGCGGTCATGTGGTCGACGGGGATCGTGAAGAAGCCCTGGATCTGGCCCGCGTGCAGGTCCATCGTCACCACGCGGTCGACGCCGGCGCTCTCGAGCGCGTCCGCGACGAGCTTCGCCGTGATCGGCTCGCGCGGGGCCGACTTCTTGTCCTGGCGCGAGTACGGGAACCAGGGCACGACCGCGGTGATGCGCTTCGCCGACGCGAGCTTCGCGGCCTGGATCATGATCAGCAGCTCGACCAGGTGGTCGTTCACCGGCTGGTTCCCGGACTGGACGATGAAGACGTCGGCGCCGCGGATCGAGTCGAGGTAGCGGACGTACGTCTCACCGTTGGCGAACGTCTTCAGCTCGACCTCGCCCAGGTGGATGCCGAGCTTGTCGGAGATCTGCTCGGCCAGCTCGGGGTTCGAGCGGCCGGAGAAGAGCATCAGCCGCTTCTGCGGCCCCCGCTCGAGCCAGGCCGTGCGCTCGCTCTCGGGCAGCACCGGCTCGACGGTCTCCAGGCCCGGCAGCGTCGCCTCGGTCATTGCTCCTGCTCCCGCTTCCTGCGCACGTAGCCTTCCTTCGTCTCCTGCCTTGCCCTGGCGACGGCGAGCGACTCCGGCGGCACGTCGTTCGTGATCACCGAGCCGGCGCCGATCCAGGCGTCGTCGCCGATCTCGAGCGGTGCGACGAACGCATTGTGGACGCCGGTCCTGACGTTGCGGCCGATCGTCGTCCGGCCCTTCGGCCGACCCGGCTCGTGCGCGAAGTTGGCGGTGATGTTGCCCGCGCCGATGTTCGTGCCGTCGCCGATGTCAGCGTCCCCGATGTACGACTGGTGCGGCACCTTGCTGCCTTCCCCGATGCGCGAGTTCTTGATCTCCACGAACGCGCCCGCCTTGGCGCCCCTCTCCAGCACGGTCCCTGGGCGAAGGTAACAGAACGGCCCGACGAGCGCATCGGCGCCGATCCGCGAGTCGACCGCCACGACGTGCGGACCGACCTCGGCGCCGGACCCGACGCGCGTCTCGCCTCTCAACACCGTGAACGGATGGATCACGCAGTCCGGCTTCAGCTCCACCGCCGGCTCGATCCACGTGGTCGCCGGGTCGACGATCGTAGCGCCGGCGAGCATGTGCTCGTGGTTGATCCGGTGGCGGAGGACGGCGGCCGCGGCGGCGAGCTCGGCTCGAGTGTTCACGCCTTCGACCTCGGTCGCGTCCGCCGCCTTGTGGACGGCGACCCGCTCGCCGGCCGCGGCGAGGTCGCGCACGGTGTCGGTCAGGTAGAGCTCGCCCTGTGCGTTGTTCGGCTCGAGCCGCTCGAGCGCCGGCCAGAGCTTGGCCGCCTCGAAGACGTAGATCGACGAGTTGACCTCGCGGGTCCGGAGCTCGTCCTCGCTCGCGTCGCGCGCCTCGACGATCGCCTGCAGCGAGCCGTCCGCGCCGCGGACGACCCGGCCGTACGCGCCGGGGTCGGACAGCTCGAACGAGAGCACCGTCGCGGCCGCTTGCTCGGCGCGATGCGTCTCGAGCAGCTGCTCCAGCAGCTCGGTCGTGATCGTGGCGGCGTCGCCGGTGACGACGAGGACGTCGCCCTCGAAGCCGCCGAGGCTCGCGCGGGCCGCGGCGGCCGCATCGCCGGTCCCACGCGGCTCGTGCTGGACGGCGACCATGACGCCGTCGCCGGCGAAGGCGTCGCTCGCGTCGGGCGCGGTGACGACGACGAGCGGGTCCGGGCCGAGCCCTCGCGCGGCCTCGACCACCCAGTCCGCCAGCCGCCGGCCGAGCAGCGGGTGCAGGTGCTTCGGCGTCCTGGAGCGCATGCGCGTACCGAGACCGGCGGCGAGTACCACGGCGGCGAGCTTGGTCTCGCTCATCACGATGGCTGGGGCGCCAGGATTCGAACCTGGGATCGCGGGACCAAAACCCGCTGCCTTACCACTTGGCTACGCCCCACTGACATGGTCTTGTCGCCCGACATTGTGTGCTAGACGGCCGCGCGGGCGAAGCCCCTGAACTTGGCTACGCCCACTGACATTGTCTTGTCGCCCGACATTGTGTGCCAGAGGTCGCGCGGGCGAAGCCCGCACGACCTCTGGGCGGCATCGCAAGCGCTGCCTTGGCACTCTGCTGGGGCAGCTTAGCCCCGGTCCGAGAAGAGGAACAGGAGGGCGATTCCGGCGAAGATCGCGGCGAGGACGAGCGGCAGCCAGCTGAGCAGGACGCCCAGGATGACGACGACGACCGCGAGCGCCTGGGAGGCGCCGGCGATCCAGCCGATCTGCCGGACGGTGTCGGAGTCGGCGTTCCTCGCCCAGAGCACGTAGATCGCGAGCACCGGGATCGCGATCGCGATCACCGTCCACTTCGTGAAGTTGTGCGAGAGCGCGACGACGATTCCCTCGATCACCGCGATCCAGAGCACGATCCGGATCCGTCGCGCGCGCAGCCAGCGACTCGCGCGGGTCGAGCCGTGCTCGACCGTTCGCTGCGGCTGAACCGGCTCGACGGTGCTCATCGCGTCAACCGTACCAAGCAGGAACCGTGACCCAGGTCCGGCCGAGACGCCTCAGCTCGCGCTCGGCGGCGACGGCCGGTTCCCGGTGCAGGAAGAGGCCGTACACGGTCGGTCCGGCGCCGCTGACGTCTGCCCGGAACGCGCCCAGCTCGAGCAACCGGTCGGCGTGCGGTGAGCTTGCGAGGTCGTTCGGGGGCAGGGCCGAGAGGCCGCGCGGCCGGCGCGTCCCCGCGAGCACCCGGACCAGCTGGGCGCGGCGCTCGTCGAACCCATCGGCGCCGTTGCGCCGGTCGAAGGCCGCGTAGACGTCGGCGGTCGACGTCTTCGTCACGTCATTCGGGAGCAGCAGCACGGCCCAGTAGTCCTGCGGCAGGTCAAGCGGCTCGAGCTCGACGCCCGTGGCGGTGCCGAGCTGCGGACCGCTCGTCAGGAAGAACGGGACGTCGGCACCGAGGCCGACAGCCACATCGTGCAGCCGCTCCGGCGCGAGCGGCTCGGGCAGCGTCGCGTTCGCCAGGCGCAGGGCGGTCGCGGCGTCGGAGCTGCCGCCGCCGAGCCCCGCGGCGACGGGAACGTGCTTCCAGATCCGCGCCCGCCAGGCCGGCTTGCAGCCCGCGGTGTCCGCGAGCCGCTCCAGCGCCGCCCGGACGAGCGTGTCCTGCGCGAAACCGTCGACCCGCAGGGTCGGCGCGGGCTCGACCGAGACCCGATCCGCGAGATCGATCCGCTGCAGCACGGTCGCGACCTCGTGGCGCCCGTCCTCGCGCTGCGGCCCGACCACGAGCGCGAGGTTGAGCTTCGCGGTAGCGGGCGCGCGGTTCACCGCGCGAGCGCCTCGGCCAACGCGACGAACTCCTCCGGCGCCAGCTCCTCCGCGCGCGAGGATGCCGGACGCCCGATCGCAGCGAGCGCCTCCACGGCGCTGGAGCGGCTCGCGAAGCCGGCGAGCTCGAGCGAGTTCGCTAGCTGCTTGCGGCGGTGGGCGAAGGCCGCGACGACGACCTGCTTCACGCGCGCGTACGCGCGAGGAAGCTCACGGCGGCGAAAGGCGACGAGGGCGGAGTCGACGTTGGGCCGCGGCCGGAACACCGTCCGCGCGACCGGATGGAGCCCCGTGCGCTCGGCCGCCAGCTGCACGAGCACCGAGACGGCGCCGTACGCCTTAGTCGAGGGCTTGGCGAAGAAGCGGTCGGCCACCTCGCGCTGCACCATCACCGTCCAGCGCCGCACGCTCGGCAAGCCGTCGAGGCTCTCGACGACCAGCGGCGTCGCGATGTTGTACGGCAGGTTCGCGACGAGCTTGGTCGGGCTCGGGTCGAGGGCCGCGAGGTCGAGCTCGAGCGCGTCCCCGAAGTGCAGCTCGACGTTCTCGCGTTCGCCGAGCGCCTGACGAAGCGCGTGCTCGAGGCTGCGGTCGAGCTCGACCGCGTGAACCCGGGCGACGCGGTCGGCGAGGTAGGCCGTCAGGACGCCGAGCCCGGGGCCGACCTCGAGCACGACGTCACTCGGATCGAGCTCGGCCAGGCGATCGATCACGCCGAGCAGGTTCTCGTCGACCAGGAAATGCTGGCCGAGCTCCTTTTTCGCGGCCGGTCGGCTCACCGGAGGCCGAAGGCGGCGGACGCGTTCGCGTCGAGCTGCGCGCCGAGCGCGTCCGGATCCTCGCCGCGCGCCGCCGCGAGCGCGGCAGCCGTGTGGACGACGTTCGCCGGCTCGTTCGGGCGCCCGCGCCGGGGCTGCGGCGCGAGGTACGGGCTGTCGGTCTCGACGAGCAGGCGATCGCGCGGAACGGCCCGGGCAGACTCCCGCAGCTTCTCGGCGCTCGGGTACGTGAGGTTGCCGGCGAACGAGACGAAATAGCCACGGTCGAGCGCGACCGGAAGGAGCTCCGGCGCGGAGAAGCAGTGGAGGACGACGGTGCCCTCGAACGACGCGAGTGCCGCGGCGGTGTCGTCCGAAGCCGAGCGCGTGTGGATGACGATCGGCTTCTGGAGCTCCGCCGCGAGCTCGAGCTGCCGCTCGAAGAGAACCAGCTGACGATCGCGCGGGGCGTAGTCGCGGTAGTAATCGAGGCCGGTCTCGCCGACCGCGACCGCCCGATCGTCGCGCAGGAGCTCGCGCAGCTCGTCGAGGCAATCGGCGTCCTCCTCGCCGGCCTGGTGCGGATGGATGCCAAGGGCTGCGAACACGCCTTCGCCGCGCGCCGCGATCGAGAGCGTCTCGCGGCACGACTGGAGGCCGGAGCCCACGGAGACGATCCGCGTCACGGCCGCCTCGCGGGCGCGGGCCACGAGCGTCTCGGCCGGCTCCTCGCACGCGTCGAGGTGCGCGTGGCTGTCGGTCACGCGGCCGCGGTCGGCTGGTCGACGCGCGGGAACAGCGGCACGGCCGCCTCGATTCCGTCGGTCGCCGGCGTCGCGCCGTAGGCGACGCGTTCGAGCCCGAGGTCGACCGGCTGGCGAAGCGCCGCCAGGATCTGCGGCGTGGTGCGCGGCAGGAACGGCGACAACCCGACAGCGACTGCGCGGAGGCCGTCGGCGAGGTCGTAGAGCACGCCGTCGAGCTCCCTGGCACGTGCGTCGTCCTTCGCCAGCTGCCATGGCGCCGTCGCCTCGACGTGCCGGTTGAGCCACCGCACGATCTCCCACGCCTCCTCGAGCGCGCCGGTGAGATCCCAGGCGTCGAACCGCTCGACGAGCCTCGCGCGCAGCCGTTCGAGCAGCGCGGACAGCTCGTCGTTCGGCTCGGCCGGCGCGATCCGGCCGGCGCGGTAGCGGGCGATCATCGCGGTCGTCCGGGAGACGAGGTTGCCGAGGTCATTCCCCAGCTCACGCTCGTAGCGCTCGTGCAGGCCGTCGAGGGACGCATTGCCGTCCTGGCCGAACGACACCGACCGCAGCGCCCAGAAGCGAACCGCGTCGCTGCCATAGACGTCGACGAGGTCAAGGGGGTCGACGACGTTTCCGAGCGACTTCGAGATCTTGCGGTCGTCGAGCAGCAGCCACCCGTGGACGAAGAGTTGCTGCGGCACCTCGAAGCCCGCGGCGAGGAGCAGCGCGGGCCAGTAGACGCAGTGGAAGCGGAGGATGTCCTTGCCGAGCAGATGGTGAGCGTGGGGCCAGAACGTCTCGCGCAGATCCTCGCCGTCGCGGGCGTACGAGAGCGCGCTGAGGTAGTTGATCAGCGCGTCGACCCAGACGTACGTCACCTGGTCGGGGTCCCACGGGATCGGGACGCCCCACGGCTGGCCGGCACGACTGACGCTGAAGTCCTCGAGGCCGCCGGCGATGAAGCTCCTCGCCTCGTTGTACCGGAACCGCGGAAGGACGAACTCCGGACGCCGGTCGTAGAGCTCGAGGAGCGTTTTCTGGTACGCCGAGAGCCGGAAGAACCAATTCGTCTCCTCGATCCGCTCCGGCGCGACCCCGTGCTCGGCGCACCGCCCGTCGACGAGGTCCGCCTCGCTCTTGAACTCCTCGCACTGGACGCAGTAGAGGCCGGAGTAGACGTCCTGGTAGATGTCGCCGTTGTCGTAGATGCGCTGCAGGAACGCCTGCACTACCCGGTGGTGCCCTTCGTCCGAGGTGCGGATGAAGAAGTCGTACTCGGCGTCGACGCGCTTCGGCAGCTCCCTCCACTGCTCGACGATCTCGTCGACGTAGGCGCGCGGGTCGAGGCCTCGCTCCTCCGCTACCCGGTAGACCTTCGAAGCGTTCTCGTCCGTCCCGGTAAGGAAGAAGGTCTCGTCACCGCGCTGCTTGTGGTGTCGGATGACCGCGTCCGCGGCGATCGTCGTGTACGCGTGCCCGATGTGCGGGCTCGAGTTCACGTAGTAGATCGGTGTCGTCAGGTAGTACCGCATCGCCGCCAATGATACGAGCGGCCCTGCGGCCGAACTCGCGGGCGCACAGGCAGGACGCGACGGCGAGGGCGGCCAGGAGCGCGAGCAGCCCGGGGGGCGGCGGGGTGGGACCGTGACCGGCGCCGGTCCGGGCAGGGGCTGCAGATGGCGCGAACGCGTCGAGCGGACGCACCCACTTCGCCACGGCCGGTGTAGCCGCAGCTCGATGCGACGCCGCGTGCATTCGCGCGGCGACCGGCTGCAGGCTCGGCGACGCCGGCGAGAGGGCTCGCTCGACCGCGTGCTGGCCCGGGGTGCGCATCGGGGAAGAGGTGGCTGTGACCGAAGACGTCGGTGCGGCCACGAACGAGCTGCCGAGGGACACCGCCGGCTGCCCGCCAGGGGTCGCGATCCCGTGCGACCCAGGCCGCACCACAGGGCGGTGCGGTGTGGACGCTACGGGACCGGGCGTGCGCTGCGGCACAGCAGGATCGTCGGACGACGGCCGGGGCGCCGGGGCGGCCGGAGGAGTCACGGAGGTCGGCGGCAGGGCTGGCGCCGGGCGCGGATCGACCTCCGGCGCGCGCTGCGGCGGCACGGCCGGCGACGCGAGCGGCGGCAGGAAGCCCTGCGGGTCGCGGTACCCCTCGGGATCGGAGGTCAG
>DASSMZ010000172.1:0-32009 GCA_035688325.1 Gaiellaceae bacterium | reverse complement strand
CCCCATCTGTGTCGGTCTTGCGCAGGAACACGCAGGTTCTGCGACGGTTCCTCGGCCTGGCTAGCGTTGGCTCGTGAGCGATTCGGCCGCGTCCGCCAATCCCCTGCGGCGGATTCGCGACTGGATCGAGACCCGCCCGCTGCTCGCGCTCGTGGCGCCGACCGTGCTCGCGCTCAGCGCCGTCGCCGGCCTCGCCTATATCGCCGGCAGCGATCGGATCGACCGCGCGGCACGCAACCTCCACCCCGGCTGGCTGCTGCTCTGTCTCGGCGGCGAGCTGCTCGCCTACGCCGGCTACGTGCTGATGGTCCGCGACACCGCGAAGGTCGACAAGGGCCCGAAGCTCACCTTCGGCCGCTCGCTCCAGGCCGTCGTCGCCGGGTTCGGCGTCTTCGCGGCGACGAGGACGAGCGGCGGCTTCGCGGTCGACTACTGGGTGCTGCGCAGCGCCGGCGAGGACCGAGACGGCGCGGTCGCGCGCGTGCTCGCCCTCGGCGCGCTCGAGTACGCCATCCTCGCGCCGGCCGCGCTCTGCTCGGCGATCGCGATCCTCCTCTCCGACCAGGACGTGCCGCTGTCGCTGACGCTGCCCTGGCTCCTGGTCATCCCCGGCGCGGTCGCGGCGATCTGGCTGACGGCGCCCGAGCGCGCCGCGCGCTACTCGCACCCGAGCGGCGACGGGCGCATCGCGCACACGTTCGCGCACGCCGTGCGCGGGCTCACGATCCTGCGGACGATGTTCACGTCGACGCCGCGCGAGCACGGGCTCGGGCTGCTCGGCACCGCCGCCTACTGGGCCGGGGACATCGCGTGCCTCTGGGGCGCGCTCCAGGTGTTCGGCAACCCGCGCCTCTCGGTGCCCGCGCTGATCCTCGGCTACGCGACCGGTTACGTGCTCACGCGGCGCTCATTGCCGGCCGGCGGCGCGGGCGTGGTCGAGATCGCGCTCACGTTCGCCCTGCACTGGGTCGGCTTCCCGTTCGTGCGCGCCCTGCTCGGCGTCGTCGTCTACCGGCTCTTCAACCTCTGGCTGCCGATCCTGCCCGCGCTCGCGACCCTGCCGCACGTGAACGAGCTCCGAGCCGAGCTCGCGGCCGCCGAGGAGGACTGATCCGGGCCGGATCACGTTCCCCTTTCCGGGGGATCTCCGCGGCGCGTTCTAGCTGGAAACTATGGCGGTGCGGCATCACCTTGCGGCTGTTGCGCCTGCGCATCCAGAGGACGGTCGAGCAATCGTTCCCGACGCCCCACGCACCGACTCGCTCGTTCAGTCGTACCGACAGCTCGCGGACGTCTTCCACGACATCCTCTCCGAGCACAGCCTCGACAACCTGCTCGAGCGGATCGCAGACACGCTCGCAGACCTGGTTCCGCACGACACGCTCTCGATCTACCAGGCGGACGACGGGCAGACCGTGCTCATCCCCGTTCTCGCGCGCGACAAGTGGGCCGAGAAGATCATGGAGAGCCGCTCGGAGTTCGGCCAGGGCATCACCGGCTGGGCCGCGCTGCACCGCGAGCCGGTGCGCGCCAACCAGGCGCACCTCGACCCGCGCACGATCACGGTCCCGGGCACCCCGCCCGACGAGCCCGAGGCGCTGATCTCGATCCCGCTGATCGCGCGCGACCTCGTCAAGGGTACGCTGAACATGTACCGCCTCGGCGAGGCCGCATCGTTCAGCGACGACGAGTTCGAGCTCGCGTGCCGCTTCGCCGACGCCGCGGCCCTCGCCCTCGACAACGCGCAGATCCGGGCGCGGCTCGAGTACCAGGCGCAGACCGACTCGCTGACCGGGCTCTACAACCACCGCTACTTCCACGACCGCCTGCGGGCCGAGCTGACCCGCGCGAGCCGCGCGCGCGACTCGGTCGCGGTCGTGATGCTCGACATCGACGACTTCAAGCGTGTCAACGACGTCTACGGGCACGGCTCCGGCGACCAGGTGCTGACCGACCTCGCCGAGCTGTTGCGCGGGTCGCTGCGCGGCTCGGACGTCGTCTGCCGCCTGGGCGGCGAGGAGTTCGGGATGATCATGCCGGGCGGCGACGCCGGCGACGCGGTCACGCTCGCCCGGCGGCTGACCGACCGGCTCGCCGAGGTCGAGTTCGGCCCGGCGGGGAAGATCACGATCTCGGTCGGCGTCTCGCAGGGCCCCGAGCACGCGATGAACCCGCGCGAGCTGGTGGCGTGCGCTGAGGCCGCGATGATGACCGCGAAGGCGCGTGGCAAGAACCAGATCGTCCTCTTCGACGAGCAGACGAGCGAGCGGCCCGACGGCAAGCCGGACGCCGGCCGCGACGTCCGCTCGATCGCGCACCTGAAGATGCTCCAGAGCCTCGCCGGCAAGCTCAACCGGCTGAACGACGTGCGGCAGATCGGCGAGACGATCGCCGACGAGCTCCGGCTGCTGATCGACTACCACAACTGCCGCGTCTCGGTGATCGAGGGCGACGAGGTCGTCCCGATCGCCTTCCGTGGCGAGTTGCTCTCTCGCAGCGGCGAGCGCGTCGAGTTCCCGCGCACGCGCATCGGCGAGGGCATCACCGGCCACGTCGCCGCGAGCGCCGAGGCGCTGCTCGTCGAGAACACGCTCGAGTGCGAGTTCGCGGTGATGATCCCGGGCACGCACCTGATCGAGGAGTCGCAGATCGCCGTGCCGCTGCGCTACGGCGCGCGGGTGATCGGCGTGATCGCGATCTCGAAGCTCGGCGTCGGGCAGTTCGACGAGGACGACGTCCGCCTGCTCGAGGTGCTCGCCGGGCATGCCTCGGTCGCGCTCGAGAACGCGCGCCTGTACGAGGCGCAGCGTCGCGAGGCCGACCATCTGAAGGCGCTCCTGGAGTTCACCGGGGCGATCTCCGAGGCGGCCACGCCGCACGAGATCGGCGCCGAGACCGTGCACGCGGCCGCGCGCCTCCTCGGCGGCAAGAAGTGCGCGCTCTGGCTACCCGGCGAGGACGGCGACTTCCGCATCGCGGCGCATGCCGACTACGACGCGGATCCCGCCCTGCGGCGGCTGCTCGAGCTCGCCCTGCCGGCCGCGGACGTGCACACGGTCGTCGGCGAGCGAAGCGAGCCGTTCCTCGTGACGACCGCGGACGCCGAAGGGATCACGACGCCACCGCCCGGTCTCGACTGGCCGAACCTCGCGCTCGCACCGCTGCGCAACGACGGCTCGCTCGACGGCTTCATCTCGGTGCGCGAGCCGACGGTCGCGAGCGAGCACACGATCGAGGAGATCCTGCGGCTGCTGCGCGGCATCTCCGACCAGGCCGCGGTCGCGCTCGAGCGCGCGCGAAGCTACGACGACCTCGAGGAGACGTTCGTCTCGACCGTCGAGGCGCTCGCGAACGCCCTCGAGGCGAACGACGAGTACACCTCGTCCCACACGCGCTGGATCACGGACGCGTCGCTACGGGTCGGCGAGGCGCTGGGCCTCGACGGCGGAGCGCTGAAGCAGCTCGAGCTCGGCGCGCTGTTCCACGACATCGGGAAGATCGGCATCCCGACGAGCATCCTGCTCAAGCCGGGCCCGCTCACGTCGGAGGAGCGGCGGATCATGGAGACGCACCCGGAGCTCGGCGAGCGGATCCTCGAGCCGATCGACCGCCTCGCAGAGGTTCGCACGATCGTCCGCAGCTGCCACGAGCGCTGGGACGGCGGCGGCTATCCAGACGGCAAGGCCGGCGAGGAGATCTCGCTCGAGGCGCGGATCATCCTGGTCTGCGACGCGTTCCACGCGATGACCACCGACCGGCCCTATCGCAAACGGCTGAGCGGCGAGGAGGCGTGCCGCCGGCTGCGCGCGGGCGCCGCCACGCAGTTCGACCCGGCGGTCGTCGACGTGTTCCTGAGCCTTCCGCTCGAGGTGCCCGTGCCGCACGACGAGGCCTCCGGCGAGCGCCTCGCGTCGTAGGGCCGTAGCTTCCCTCGAACGGGTCAGGAGCCGGCGCGCGCGACGTCCGATGAGGTGCGCATGCGGCCGTTTCGTTGCCTCGTTCTCGCGTGCGCCCTCGGCGTCGCGCTGTCGCTCGCAGGCACCGCGAGCGCGTCGCAGCTGATCGCGCGCAACGCGTCGCAGATCTCGCTCGAGGTCAACGCCAGGGGCACCGCGCTCGTCACCTACCGGGCGCAGGGGAAGCTCACGCACCTGCTCGCGTGGGGCGCGGTCAACGCGCGCCAGCGGCCTGCGAGCCCGAAGATCAAGCAGGTCGCGTTCAAGCTCGACTACTCCGGCGGCTGGCTCCACCACCGCCAGACGTGGAGGCACTTCAGGAACACCTGCCGGGCCTACGACGGCCCGGAGCTCGCGTGGTTCGTGGCCGGTTGCACCGCCGCGAACGGCTCGTACTGGGCGCTGCAGAGCTGGCAGACGGCGCTGCCCGACCTCGGCCTCGCGCCGTGGCTGCAGTCGCAGAAGACGTGGTGGCTGCACCTGTCGCACTGGACCGGCAACCTCGCGAAGCTCGACGTCTACACGGACTGGATCTACGGCGGCCGCTTCCAGGAGGTCTTCGGCCAGTACACCTACAACGGCGTCGGCATCCGTGGCTTTGCGACCACGCGTGTGGGCGCGCCGACCGACGGGTACGGCCGGCTGCTGTTCCTCGACACCTACGACTCGAGCTACGGCAAGGGCTGGCTGCGCGAGAACTCCTTCGTCTCGCACGGGCCGCCCGGGATGTTCTGCTACGGCTTCTACGCACGGAACCCGTGGCAAGGCGGGTACGCGCATCCGCGCTCGACGCCGAAGCGCAAGCGCGGGCCAGGCACCGGCGAGCTGTACCGGATCACGGCCCCGGGGCCGGGCGTCACGCCGGACGTGCTGTGGCAGGGCGCGGGCTTGCATCCGTACGACCGGAACAACCCGGCGGACGTGTCGCTCGAGCAGCAGATGAACGCCGAGCGAAACACGATCCGCGCCGGGTACGGCAAGTGCACGCACAACTAGCGCGTGCGTGATCCGTCACGGTGTCTGACACCGCGGGCGGCGCCGTCGGCGACGAAGCTCCGATAGGCACGCCGAGCCGCTGACGGCTCGTGGCCGAAGAGGCGCAGGTGCTCGGATGCCGCCACGAATCTCGGCGCGAAGTCCAACCCGGCGCACGCTCGGTAGCTGCTCCATGGCCAGTCCTCGGGCCCTGCGCAGATCTTCCCGCGCACGGGATTGAGGACGATGTAGCGCGCGGTCTCGCGAAGATGAACGTCGTTCCTGACGAGCTCGCTCCAGAAGCGGTTGCGGAAGAGGTGCTGCCCGACGTAGCCGTGCCGGCGGTTCGAAAGTCGCGCATACGAGCCGTTGAGGAACTGCATCCCGGCCGACAGTCCGCCTGGGTCGAGCTGAATCAGCAGGTGGTAGTGGTTCGACATGAGGACGAACGAGTGGCAGACCCAGTGCCAGCGCCGAACAGCCGTCGCGAGGAGCGACACGAAGACCCGGCGCTCGTAGTCGTCCTCGAAGACGACGCAGCCGCGGTTGCCTCTCGAGCTGACGTGGTAGTAGCAGCCGGGCACTTCGACTCGCGGCTCGCGCGCCATGAGTCGAAGGTACGGCGCGACCACTGCGCATCGCCCGGGTGTTCGCCTTTCGACTCGCCACCGTGACAGTTCCGGCACGCGTCTGACACCGGGGTACCCGCTCGTATGATCGGCCCCGTGGCGAGCGGCGACGAGCTCCGAGCGGTGATGCGACACGTGCCCGCTCCCGTGGCCGTCGTCACCGTCACCGTCGACGGACGCCACACCGGGCTCACCGTCGCGTCGCTCGTCTCGCTTTCGCTCGAGCCGCCGCTCGTCGGCTTCGCGATCCGCCGCGACGCGGCGCTGCACGAGCTGCTGCGCGAGAGCCCGGAGCACGCGCTCAGCGTGCTCGCGGCGGGACAGGAGCACCTGGCCCAGCACTTCGCCCGGGGCGTTCCGCCGATCGCGCTGTGGGAGAACGTCCCACTGCGGGACGCCGACGGCCCGCCGCAGCTCGACGGCGCGGCCGCCTGGCTGCGCTGCCGCCTCGCGCAGGAGCACGCGACCGGCGACCACACCTTCTTCGTCTCGTCCGTCGACCACGCCGAAGCGGGGCTGGCAGCAACCCGCCCGCTGGTCTTCCACGGCCAGGCGTACGCGTCGCTGTGATCGAGGCGTTCGTCTTCGACCTCGACGGGGTCCTGCTCGACTCGGAGCAGGTCTGGGACGAGGCGCGCGAGCGGCTCGCGGACGAGCGCGGCGGCCGCTGGCACCCGCAGGCGCAGCGGGACATGATGGGCATGAGCTCGCGCGAGTGGTCGCGCTACATGCACGAAGTGATCGGGCTGGCCGAGCCGCCCGAGGAGATCAACCGCGAGGTGGTCGAGCGGCTGGTCGCGATCTACCGGGCGCACCTGCCGGTGATCCCGGGCGCACGGGAGGCCGTCGAGCGCCTGGCGGCGCGCTGGCCGCTCGCCGTCGCCTCCTCCTCCAACCGCGAGCTGATCGGCCTCGTCCTCGACCTGCTCGGCGTGGCGAATCTGTTCGCGGCGACCGTCTCGTCGGAGGAGGTCGCCCGCGGCAAGCCCGCGCCCGACGTCTACCTCGAGGCGGCGCGGCGACTCGGTGTCGACGTGGCGCACGCGGCCGCGGTCGAGGACTCGCACAACGGCATCCTCGCCGCCAAGGCCGCCGGGCTGTGCGTGCTCGCGATTCCGAACGCCCACTTCCCGCCCGCACCGGACGCGCTCGAGCAGGCCGACACCGTCCTGGGCTCGCTCGCCGAGCTGACGCCGGAGACGGTCGAGGCTACGTGCCGACGGTCAGCTTGACCCTCGCGCCGGCCTTCAGCTGCTTGCCTGCCTTCGGGCTCTGACCGACGACCGTCCCGCGCCGCTGCTCGCCGCCGCGCTTCTTCGCGATCCTGCCGACGGCGCAGTGCGAGCGGACGATCTTCGTCCTCGCCCGCTTGAGCGCGAGCCCGACGACCTTCGGCACCCTGCACGCAGGCGGCGACAGCGCCGGGCCGCTGAACGTCGCCGTGACCGAGTGGCTCGCGGACCCCGACAGGACGCAGGCGCCCGTGCCGGAGCAGTCGCCGCTCCAGCCGGCGAACCGGGACGCCCCGCTCGGCACGGCGGTGAGCGTGACGGTCGCGCCGTCGGCGAACCGGGCGGAGCAGGTCGAGCCACACTGGATGCCGGCGGGGCTCGACGTGACGGTGCCCGCGCCGGCGCCGGCTTTCGCGACGGCGACGGAGCGCATCTTGCGGCACGACGGGAACCTGAAGCTCGCGATGCGGGTCCGCCAGTTGTACGGCGTCGAGCCGGACGGGTAGTACTCGCTGGTGAACCAGAACGTGCAGTCGTCGACGGGGTCGACCGCCAGGGCGCTGTAGTCGCCCCAGCGGTTGTTCGTCGCCAGCTGGCTGCCCGCGCCGGCGAACAGCGTCCCCTCGCCCCGGCCGAGCGTGCTCGGCGGGTCCGACGCGAGCCGGCCGGCATAGGCGAGGCCCGGCGCGACCGTCGAGCTGGCGACGCTGTAGCCGACCGCAAGGTCGCCGGCGGCGTCCATCGCCGCGCTGCCGAGCCAGCGGTTCGTCGTGTCGGGTTGGAACGTGCTCTGCTGCGCGAACGCAGGCGTCCCTGAGGTGGCGTTGCGGATCTCGTACCAGCGGATGCCGGCGACGCCGTTCGACGAGACGGTCTGGTTGCCGACGAGCGACTCGTGGTCGCCGAAGTTCCGGTACGCGAGCCGGGACATGCCCCGGTCGCCGATCGCGTCGAGGAACGAGCCGTTCGGCTCCGGGATGCAGGCGCGCGTGGCCGGACAGAGCTCCGTGTACGGCGCCGGGGTGAGGTTGCCGCCGAGCGTGAAGGTCGAGCTCGCCGGGCTCGCGAAGTCCGGGTGGAAGCGCCACACGCGCCACATCGAGTTCTCGCCCGACATCAGGAACGGCTCCGGCGCGCCGGCGGGAGGCGGCGTCGACCCGTCCAGGTCGGCCGGCAGCATCGCGTCGCTGGGGCTGCTGAAGACGTTCCCGCCGGTGTAGGCGACGAAGCTCGCGCCGGGGCTGCCGGCGAGCATCGCCCTCCGGTCGAACGCGAACGGCATCGGCCCGAGGTACGTCCGCGTGACCGGGTCGAAGACGTTCATCGTCAGGTAGTAGCCGTCCGGCCACACACCGAGGTGCGGGTAGTCGAAGAACGAGCTGCCGAGGTGGAAGTCGTAGCGGTAGTAGCTGCCGGTCGCGTCGCTCGACGTCGAGACGGCGATGCACTCGTCGGTCGGGACGTCGACGCCGGCGAACTGGCTGATCACCCACCGGTCGGCGAGCTGGTCGTAGAGGATGATCGGGTCGCCGTCGCCGTCGGTCTCGCAGACGCCGCCGAGGCCGCTCCAGAGCGTGTCGACCCTGACCGGCCCGAGGACGCGCGCGCCCGTCGACTTGTCGTAGACGGCGAAGCCCGAGTTGACGCTCTGGACGTACTGGGTCAGGCCGACGTCGCCGTTCGTGTCGGGCGGCGCGCACGTGCAGACGCTGCCGTAGGAGATCCCGTCGAAGCTGAGCCCCGGCGCCGGCATGCTCGGGGCGAACCGGCGCGCCTGCCGCACGGTCTCGACGTGATCGACGTGCTTCGAGACCGCACGCGGGTTCGGGCTCGCCTCCAGCTCCGCCGGCGGGGCCGGACGCGCGGACCGGAGCGCGCGAAGCGGCCTCGAGCGGTCGCTGCGCGTCGCGTGGCCGACGATCAGCCGCCTGCTTGCGCCGGCCGGCGCGGGCGCCGCTCGCCGCAGCGGGCCGTCGACCCGGATCTTCACGCCGTGCGGCGCCGAGCCGGCGAGCACCACGCCCGCCTCGATCGAGAACGCCAGCGTCACAAGCACCCCGAGCACGACCACGCGGCGGCTGCCCGCAACCCGTCCAACCCTCGCCCTACGCCGCAACCCGCTCCCTTCCGCCCGTCGGCGACGCCCCACCGCCGCCTTACCGGGTCTTAGTCGGAGTCGCCCCGGAAATCAAGGATCCGGCGCGACTCCGGCTCGTGCCTCAGTGCTTCAGCGCCCGCAGGAAGATGCTCCGCACCGCCCGCGCCGGCGCCGCCGGCAGCTGCTTCGCCAGGTCGACACCGCTCGTCGAGCCGGACCGGCCGGCCGTCGAGAACTCGTAATGAACCGTCGTCGGGCTCGGCTGAGCCTGGCCGTTCACGGAGCTCACGAGGTACCGGATCCCCACGTAGTACGTGCCGGCCTTGGCGGCGGTGAAGTCGGCCGTGACCGAGCCGCCGGAGCCGGCCACGATCGTCGGCTTCCTGACGGCGGCGCAGCCGGGAGCGAAGACGGCGCTGCCGGATGCGAGGTCGAGCTTCCGGCTGAAGTTGCCCGACGTGATCGCCTGGTCGACCTCGACGTGGTGGGCGCCGGCCGTGAGGTCGAGCCTCACCCAGTACTCGAGCTTGCTCGGCGTCTCCTTGTTGATCGCATTGCTCCTGACCGTGTACCAGACGGTGCCGAGCGTCGGCGCCGTGCCCGCCGCGAACTGCGAGCAGGTCGCGAGCGTGTCGGTGATCTGGCTGAACGACGCAGCGGAGTTGATCTGGAAGGTCTGCGGCACATCCGGCGCCGCCGCGTAGTTCGAGTCGCCGCCTTGCGAGGCGGTGATCGTGCAGCTGCCGGCACCGGTGAGGTGCACCGTGGCGCCGGAGACGGTGCACTGGCCGGCCGCCGCGAACGAGACGGCGAGGCCGGAGCTCGCGCCGGCGCTGACGGTGAAGTCGGGATCGCCGACGGTGCGGTCTGGGAGCGGGCCGAAGCTGATCGCCTGCCCGGCCTTCTGCGCCGTCGTCGTCTCGCTCACCTCCGGCGCGGCGTTGTAGTTGCCGTTCCCGGCCTGGTCGTACTCGACCGTGCACGTGCCGGTGCCGCTCGTGATCGTGAAGGTGTCGCCGCTGTTCGTGCAGGAGCCGACGCTCGAGTAGGTCACCGCTCCGCCCGGCGCGTTCGCCGCGACGGAGAAGCCCGAGCCGTACGCGGCGGACGTCGGCGCGTGCAGCGTGACGACGATCGTCTGGTTCGCCTTCGTGGCGCTCACCGACTCCGTCACCTGCGCGGCGGCGTTGTAGTTGCCGTTACCCACCTGGTCGTACCTGACCGAGCAGGTGCCGCTGCCGCTCGTGATCGTGTACGTCGCGCCGCTGTTCGAGCAGGCGCCGGCGCTCGAGTAGCTCACCGCCCCGCCTTGCGCGGTGGCCGCGACCGAGAAGCCCGAGCTGTACGCCGCGGACGCCGGCGCATGGGTCGTGACGGTGATCGTCTGGTCGGCCTTCAGCGCGGTCACGGTCTCGGTCAGCTCCGGGGCGTCCGCGTACTGGTCGTTCCCGGCCTGGTCGTACTTGACGGTGCAGGTTCCGGTGCCACTGGCCATCGTGAACGTGCCGCCGCTGTTCGTGCAGGCGCCCGAGCTCGAGAACGTGACCGGGTTCCCGGACCCGCCGCCGGTCGCGGCGACCGAGAAGCCGCCTCCGTAGACGGCGGCTTCCGGCGCGTGCAGGGTGATCGTGATCGACTGCGCCTGCTTGCCGGCCGTGACCGACTCGACCACCTGCGGGGCGGCGTTGTAGTTCGCGCCGCCGGCCTGGTCGTACTCGACCGAGCAGGTGCCGCTGCTCGCCGTGATCGTGTACGTCGCACCGCTGTTCGAGCAGGAGCCGGCGCTCGAGTAGGTCACCGCTCCGCCGGGCGCGGTGGCCGCGACCGCGAAGCTCGAGTCGAGCGGCGCCGCCGACGGGGCGTGCGTGGTCACGGTGATCGCCTGGTCGGCCTTCTGCGCGGTCACCGACTCGGTGACCTGCGCCGCGGCGTTGTAGTTCGCGTTGCCCGCCTGGTCGTACTTGACGCTGCAGATGCCGGTGCCGCTCGTCATCGTGAAGCTCGCGCCCGTGTTGCTGCAGGCGCCGCTGCTCGAGAAGGTCACCGCGCCGCCGGGCGCAGTGGCCGCGACGGCGAAGCCGGCGTCGTAGACCGCGCTCGCCGGAGCGTGCGTCGTGACCGTGATCGACTGGTCGGCCTTCTGCGCGGTCACCGACTCGGTCACCTGCGCCGCGGCGTTGTAGTTCGCGTTGCCCGCCTGGTCGTACCTGACGCTGCAGGTGCCGGTGCCGCTCGTCATCGTGAAGCTCGCGGCGGTGTTCGAGCACGAGCCGGAGCTCGAGAACGTGACCTGGTTGCCCGAGGCGCCGCCGGTCGCCGCGACGGCGAAGCCAGTCCCGTAGACCGCCGACGCCGGCGCGTGCGTGGTCACGGCGATCGTCTGGTCGGCCTTGTTCACGGTGAGCGACGCCGAGCCCGAGCTGGCGGTGTACGACGAGTCGCCCGGGAAGGAGGCGCCGACGCCGGTCGCGTACGCGCCGGCGTTGATGCCGGCGAGGCTGACGCCGGCGAGCGTGGCGACGCCGCTGCCGTTCGTGACCGCGCTGCCGACGCCCGAGCCGTTGAGCGAGAAGTCGACGGTCTCGCCGCCGACCCCGGGGCCGCCCGACGTGAGCGTCGCCGTGAGCGACGTCGTCCCGCCGTACGTCCCGGTCGCCGCGCCGACCGCGAGCGACGTCGCCGACGTCCCGGCGGTGTCCTGGAAGCAGACGGAGACGCTCGACAGCGATGGCGTGACGCTGCCGCTCGAGGTCGCGAGGTACGCCTTGTACTTCAGGTAGCGGAAGCCGTCGAACTGGCTCAGGCTCGCGCCGTTCGTGGTGAAGAACGTGCTCGCCGTGCCGTCGGGGCCGACGAACGTGAACGGGCCGGCGCTCGAGTTGCTCGCCGCGGCCTGGAACCTGACGCTCGTGCCGGCCGGCTGGGTCGCCGTGAACGACAGCGTCGTCCAGCTCGGCGTACGGCCTGCCACCGGGTTTGCGTCCTTCAGCGAAGAGACGTACGTGCCGCTGGAGGCGAAGCCGGGGTTGACGTACGTGACGAAGTTCAGGTCGCGCCCGCCGACGGTCGTGTCCGCCGACCAGGTCGAGCCGCTGTTCGTCGACGTGACGAGCTGCCCGCTCGCGTACGGGTTCGTGTTCGAGTAGCCGGTCGTCGCGCAGCTGCAGGTGTAGGCGACCGTACCGCTCGCGAAGGCGGATGCGAGCCGGAAGACGAAGGCGTAGCGCGTGCCCGCGGTCAGCGTCACGGGGCTCGCGAAGGTGAACGTCTTGAGGCCGCCCGCGCCGCCGTCGTTGAAGCCCGGCAGCGTCGCCGTCCCGAGGTCGGCCCCGGTCGGAACCGGCGTCGCCCCGGTCGTGTTGCGGATCGAGAGCGTGACGTTCGGGCTCGTCGCCGTGCAGCCCGCACAGAAGAGCTCGACGTCGACGCGCTTCAGCTGGCCGCTGACCGTCGGCGTGAACGTCTGCCCGGCCCAGCTCGTGTTGCTGAAGCCGAAGCCGGTCGGACTGACGTTCGCGTTCTTCGTGTCCGTGTTGTCGGGCGCCGCGAGGACGACGCTGCCCGGGCTCGAGACGAGGTCGCAGTTCGAGGGGACGCCGCGCTGGAACGTGCCCTGCGTGTTGTCGGTGAAGCACCCGCTCTGCGCCGCGGCCCCGAGCGTGAAGTTGCGCGTCGCCGTGCCGCCGTCCGGGACGGCGATCGTCGAGACGGAGCCGGCGGTGAAGCCGGCCTTGCTTGCGCTCAGCGTCGGGTACGTGCCCGCGGGCACGGTGAACGAGTAGTTGCCGCTGCCGTCGGTCGTGGTCGTGCGGCTGCCGAGCGTCACGGTCGCGCCTGTGATCGGGTTGGTGCCGTCGGTGACCGTGCCCGACAGCGTCCCGTTGCCGACCATGGTGCAGCCCGGGTAGTGGAACGAGCCGATCCGCGTCAGGTCGTTCAGCCCCGTCGTCGCGTAGTACTCGCCGGCCATCCAGAACTCGCAGCCGTTCGGGTCGAGTGCCATCCCGGAGTAGTCGCCCCAGCGAACGCACGCCGAGCCGCCGCAGTTGCCGCTCTGCGCGCCGGTGCCGTTGATCAGCGTCTGCTCGGTCTGTCCGAGCGTGTTGACCGGATCACCGGCCAACCGGCCCGCGTACTTGATCTGCGGGTTCGTCGTCGAGTTCGACCTGGTGTAGGTGATGGCCAGGTCGCCGGCGCGGTCGACGGCGAGCGCCGGCATGAAGCGGAAGAACGTGTTCGCGGCGTCCGGGTCGTAGGTCCCGCCCTGCGCCACGTTCGCGGCGACGGTGCCGCCGGTCACGTTCGCCTGGTACCAGCGCACGGTCGCGTTGCCGCCGGTCGTCGCGTTGCAGGTCGTGTTCGTCGCGCTGACCCCGCGCTGCACCGTGTGGTCGACCCAGAGCGACTCGGCGCCGCCCAGGTTCGAGTACTGCGCCTGCGCCATCGCACGGATGGCGAGCACGTCGGCCGCGTTCGCCGGCGTCGAGGCGTTCGCCGGCGTCGCGTTCGGCCAGCAGTTCGGCTGGAGCTGGGTCTCCGGCCCCGTGAACGTCGACGTCGAGACCTTGTCCCAGTCGACGTGGAACTTGTAGATCGAGAGCGCGTTCAGGTACTGCTCGGTCGAGACGAAGTACTCCGGCGACCCGGCCGGCGGCGCGCCCGTCTGCAGCCGCGAGTTGGCCGGGATGACGGTGAAGTCGCTCGTGTCGCCGGCGAAGTCGACCACCTGCGGGTTCGGGTCGCCGTCGTACATCTGGAGCTTGTTCAGCGCCCAGACGTGGTAGCCGGTGTACGACGAGGACGAGCTGTAGCCGAACATGTTCGCCGACATGTAGATCCCGTCCGGCCAGACGCCGAACTTCGGGTAGTCGGCGAGGCCGCCGGGCGCGAGGATCGAGTAGTAGTTCCAGCCGCCGCTGACCGGGTCGCCCGTCTTCGAGACGGCGAAGCACTGGAAGACGGTCTGCGGGTTGACGTTGCCGCTCGCGTCGAGCTTGAAGGCGAAGTCCGTGATCACCCAGCGGTTCTCGTAGGTGTCGTAGAGGACGACCGGGTCGCCGAAGTTGTCCGTGTCGCAGAGGTTCCCGAAGTGCCCCTGGCTCATGAACGCGTTGAAGGTGAACGCGGCCACGCGGTTGCCGCTCGACTTGTCGTAGATGCCGATCGACGTGTTGACGGTCTCGATGTAGTAGGTCGGGCCGACGTCGCCGTTCGTGTCCGGCGGGTGCCCGGCGCCCCAGTTCGCGAAGTCGAGCCCGTCGAAGCTGGAGTCGGTGCCCGGCGCCTGCGCGGAGACCATCTGGCTCTGCTTGATCACCTGCGGCAGCTGCGGGGCGACGCGGGCGGGGCTCTCGAGCGCCTCGGCGGCCCTGGTGCCCTCGGGCGCGAAGCCCGGCGGCGTCCGCTCCGGGCGCTCCTTCCTGACGACCGTGCCCTTCAGCTTGCGGACGTCGAAGACCCTCGAGCCGGCGGCCTGCAGGTGGAGCTCGCGCGGGCGGGAGCGCTCGACCGCCCTGGGCAGGTGCCCGCGCACGGCCGTGCGGGCGCGCAGCGACGACGGCGTCGTCTTCCCCGGCCCGGCCGTCGAGCGCTGCGGGGCGACGCCGCGCGCGACGGCGCGCTGCGCCGGTGACCCGTGCGTGGTCGCGCTCGCCGCGACGACGGTGGCGACCGCCGCGCCGACGAGGACCGCGCCGACGACGATCCCGCGCTTCGTGAGCATCCTCATGTATCGACGGGCGCGCGTACGCCCACGACCCTCTTCCCGCCCCGTCGTCATCGACTTCCCCTCTCCCTTGCCTGCCGCCGCTTCGCCGCTGGGTACAGCACCACCCCCGGGTTGCCCTCAGACAGCGCCTCTTGCCGTGCCGCCCTCTGCGAGACCCCGTACGTCTGTTCTTAGCACCGGGTGCGATGGAGGTAAAGAGCCCTGCTCAGCCGTCGAAGCGGCCGACGAGGACGCAGGCGTTGTGGCCGCCGAGGCCCATCGCGTTCGAGAGCGCCACGTCGACCTCCGCCTCGCGCGACGCGTTCGGGACGTAGTCGAGGTCGCAGGCCGGGTCGGGGTGCTCGTAGTTGATCGTCGGCGGGAGCACGCCCTCGTGCACCGCGCGCACGCACATCATCGCCTCGATCGCCCCGGCCGCCCCGAAGCAGTGGCCCATGACGGACTTCGTCGACGAGACGGCGAGCTCGTAGGCGTGGTCGCCGAAGACGTCCTTGATCGCCTTCGTCTCGGCGGCGTCGCCGAGCGGCGTCGAGGTGCCGTGCGCGTTGATGTACCCGACGCGGCCGGGATCGACCCCGGCCCGCTCGAGCGCGCTGCGCATCATGTCGGCCACGCCGATCGCCTCGGGCTCCGGCGCCGCGAGGTGGTACGCGTCGTTCGACGCGCCGTAGCCGAGCACCTCGGCGTACACCTGCGCGCCGCGCGCACGGGCCGCCTCGAGCTCCTCGAGCACGAGCACGCACGCGCCCTCGCCCATCACGAACCCGGCACGGGTCGCGTCGAACGGCCGCGACGCGTGCGGCGGGTGCTCGTCCTCGGCCGCGAGCCCGCGCATGGCGGTGAAGCCGGCCAGGATCAGCGGATGGATGCAGGCCTCGGTTCCGCCCGCGAGGATCGCGTCGGCGTCTCCGCGGCGGATGGTCTCGGCGCCCTCGCCCACCGCGTGCGAGCCGGTCGCGCAGGCGGACACGGGCGCGTAGTTCGGCCCGCGGATGCCGAGCGAGATCGCGAGCTGTCCGCTCGCGGAGTCGACGAGGACGCTCGGGATGAAGTACGGCGAGATGCGGTCGGGACCGCGCTCGCGGAGCGTGTCGGCCTGCTCGACGATCCCGATCAGCCCGCCGATCGCCGAGCCGAAGACGATGCCGACGCGGTTCGGGTCGAAGCCGTTCAGGCCGGCGTCGGCGACCGCCTCCCTCGCCGCGCCGAGCGCGAGCACGACGTTGCGGTCGAGGCGGCGCAGCTCCTTGGGCGGAGCGAGCCCGGTCGGGTCGTAGTCCTTCACCTCCGCGGCGACGCGGACGGGCAGCCCGTCCGCGTCGAACGCGCGGATCCAGTCGACCCCGCTCTCGCCGGCCACGGCCGCGCGCCAGGTGTCGGGCGCGGTGTTTCCGACCGGCGTGATCGCTCCCAGGCCCGTGACGACGACGCGTCTCACGGGCGAGAGCTTACGGAGGTGTCAGACCTTGACGCCTTCCTCTTCGAGCGAGAGCTCGGCGAACAGGTCCCAGTGGCTCTCGATCTTCTTCGCCATCGCCTCTTCGTCGGCGCGGTTCTTGCGCGCGACCTCGGCGGTCTCGGTGTCGCCGGCGCGCTCGGCGATCCGCTCGAGGAGCTGGTAGCTCGCGATCTCCATGTGCTCGGTCGCGTAGCCGTCGCGGGCGTTCCGGCCGGCCTTCTCCTGGCGCGCCAGGTCGACGACGCTCTTCATCAGCGCGCCCATCACGCCGCCGGCCTCGCGAACCATCGACGGCGACGCGCCGCGGTCCTCGAGGCGCTTCCGGAGACGGTCGATGTGCTCCTGCGTCTCCGCCTTGTGGTGGCGAAGGTCGTTCTTGATCTCCTGCTTGTGCGTCGTCTCGATCATCCCGTCCAGCATCCGCAGGACGGTGTTCTCCATCGCGAGCGCCTCGTCGATGTGCTTGGTGAGCTGATCGTTCAGGTCGGCCATCGGTCCTCCTCGTGTCGGTGTTCGCTCCATCGCGAATCGCCCGAACTGCTGCCCGCGAAACGTCGCGCGGCCGAGGTAGGCGTCGCCGTGGGGCCGGAGCTCGTCGACGAAGTCGCCGAAGGGCGCGCGGTAGCGCAGGCTGAGGCCGACGACGTCGAACGGCGCGCCGGGCAGCGGGCCGATCGTCGTCTCGCCGCGCGTCCCGTCGATCCGCTTGCGCACGCCGACGAGCGGCGGCAGCAGGCCGCCGAGCCGCCTCACGTACCACACCCCGTCGAGCTCGGCCATGCCGATAGCGTTGCTCTTCAGGTGCCGCCGCGAAACCTCCCCTTCCCGCCGATGGAGGCCGAGCTCGTCGAGGAGCTGCCGGCCGGCGACTGGCAGTACGAGCCGAAGTGGGACGGCTTCCGCGGCGTGCTCGAGAACCTCGGCGGCGGGCTGCGGCTGTGGTCGCGGAACGGGCGGCCGTTGCTGCGCTACTTCCCGGAGCTGGAGGACGTCGGCGCGCTGCTCCCGCCCGAGTCCGCGCTCGACGGCGAGATCATCATCGCGCGCAAGGGCCGGCTCGAGTTCGACCAGCTCCAGCTGCGCCTCCACCCTGCCGAGAGCCGGATCAAACGCCTCTCGGCGGCGATTCCGGCGGACTACGTCGCGTTCGACCTGCTCGTCTGGAAGGCGGCGCCCGTCTGGAAGCAGCCGCTGGAGAAGCGCAGGCGCGAGCTCGAGCGGAAGGCGGCCGGGCTCCGCCTCTCCCCCGCCTCGCGCGACCCGAAGCAGGCGGCGAGGTGGCTCGAGCGGCTGGAGCAGGCCGGGCTCGACGGCGTGATCGCGAAGCGGCTCGAGCTGCCGTACCTGCCCGGCTCGCGTGAGGCGGTCGTGAAGGTCAAGCCGTACAAGACCGCCGACTGCGCGATCGTCGGCTTCCGCTGGAGTGAGAAGGCGGACGGCAGGATCTCGACCCTGCTGCTCGGGCTCTACGCCGACGACGGCTCGCTCGACTTCGTCGGCCACTGCTCCGGGTTCCCCGCCGCGGTGCGGCGCGAGCTCGAGGCCGAGCTGCCGAAGCTGCGCGAGCCGGGGCACCTGAGCGACAAGCGGATCCCGGGCGGGCAGAGCCGCTGGTCGCGCGGCAAGGAGCTCGACTGGAACCCGGTGCGGCCGGAGCTCGTCTGCGAGGTGCGGTTCGACAAGCTCGAGGGCAACCGCTTCCGCCACGGAACGAGGTTCCTCCGCTTCCGGCCGGACAAGGATCCGGCGCAGTGCACCTGGGATCAGGTGCGCCCGAAGCGCAAGCGCGGCGACCCTACGGTCGAGAAGCTGCTCGCCAGCGGCGCGAGCGGCTCCGCCTGACCTCGACCAGGTCGGGGTCGCCCGGCGGGATGCCGAGCTGCTGGAAGCGCGGGAGCAGGCTCGCCTTGCGGCGCCACATGCCCGCGGTCGGGTCGCCGACCTTCTCGATCCGCCTCCGCATCGTCTTGACCGTGAAGCGCGCCGGATCGGAGCGCGCGACCTCGTCCCAGAGCAGGGGCGCCGAGACGCGCGCGTCGGCCGTCGGCCGCACCGAGTACGCGGAGGCGATCGTCCGGTCGCGCGCGTTCTGGCCGAAGTCGACGAAGACGCCGCGGCGGTCGGCGACACGCCACGTCGTGGTGGCGACCTCCTGGTCGCCGACCCGCCGCTCGACCTCCTGCGCGAGCGCCTTCGCGAAGCGCCGCACCTCCGGGAAGGCGAGCTCCGGCCGGATCGGCGCGAGGACGTGCAGCCCGGTCGCGCCGGAGGTCTTGGGGTACGACGCGAGCCCGAGCTCGTCCATCACCTCCTTCACCACGAGCGCGATCTCGCGGACGTACTCCCACGGGTTGCCCTCGCTCGGGTCGAGGTCGATCAGCAGGTAGTCGGGCCGCTCGATGTCGTTCACGCGCGAGTGCCAGGTGTGCAGCTCGATGCAGCCGAGGTTGATCACCCACGCGAGCGCGGCCTCGTTGTCGACGACCGCGAACACGGTCGAGTGGCCGCTCGGGAACTGGACGAACTGCTCGCCGACGAAGTCCGGGTGCGCCGGCACGCGCTTCTGGTGGAAGAACTCGCCGTCGACGCCGTGCGGGAAGCGCTTCATGTGAAAGAGCCGGCGGCGAATGTGGTGGAGCGCGCAGGGCGCGACGTCGAGGTAGTACCGGACGAGGTCGCCCTTCGTCAGCCCTTCCTGCGGGAAGAAGAGCTTGTCCGGGTTGCTGATCGCGACCTCGTGGCGACCGATGCGCACTGCCTAATGGTGTCAGCGCGGGCGAGCAGTTCGTCGCGATCTCGCAGGACAGCTCGCACCTCGACCCGGGCACGGACGAGACCATCACCGTCCGCACGAACCCCGGCCGCGGTCACTACCTCGTCACGTGCACCTACCTCTCCGGTGCTTGTCACCGACGAGTTCCAGCCGACCGGCAACGTGAGCGCAGCGGGGGGAGCCTGGCGGTTCCCCCCGGCGGCGCACCCGACGGAGAGGGCGGGATTTGAACCCGCGATGGACCTTTCGGCCCATACGCGATTTCCAGTCGCGCTCCTTAGACCGCTCGGACACCTCTCCACGGAGCCGAGCAAGGGTATCGCCTGCCGGCTGTCGTTCTCCGGTTAGCGACGGCAGACGGGCGCGCCGTACGCCGCGCCCTGAAACGGCGTCCCAAGGGCCGCCTCTGGATCGCTCGGAGACCTCATCGGGTGGGCGCCGGTGTAGGCGGCTTGACTCCCTCTTTGCAGAGGAGTAGAAGCGGCGCGCGGGGTCGCTCGACGAGGGGAGAGCACAATGGCACGCAAGCTGGCGGTAGTGCTCGTGGCGGCGCTGGCCACGCTGATCACGACTGCGGCGGCGCAGGGCGGCCACCCGAACACGCTCACGGTCGGGCAGCCGAGCGCGAGCTGTCCGAACCCGGGCTACCAGCGCATCGGCGACGCGATCGAGAACGCCGCGCCCGGCGACACGATCGCGATCTGCCCCGGGACGTACGCCGAAGGGCCGGGAACGCCCGGCACCTCCGTCCTGACCATTCGCAAGGACCTCACGCTGCGCGGGGCCGGCGCCGACCAGGTCACGATCGAGCCGACGGCCGTCGGCGAGAAGCGGATCGCCGCCGACAGCCCCGACCTCCGCAGCGGCCTCGGCGCGATCGTCGCCGTGATCGGCGGCAAGAACAACCCGGTCACCGTGAACATCTCCGGCGTGACGGTCGACGCGAACGGCGTCGACGCGACCGCCGGCATCGTCTACGTCGACGCCCAGGGCTCGATCTCGCGCTCGCACGTGACCGGCCTCGCCGTCGACGAGAGCGCGAACGGCTACACCGTCCCGGGCGGCTTCCGCAACAACGCCTTCGGGATCGGGATCGCCGACGTCACGCGCGTGAAGCCGAACACCGGCAACCGTCCGGCCTTCGCGCCGCGGACGCTGACGATCGACCACACGCGCGTCGACCGCTACAACGCCGTCGGCGTGCTCGTCGACGGCGCCACCTCCGACTACGCCGACGGCTCGACGCTCGAGGCCTCCGGCGTCCCGAACCGCGCGATCCTGATCGGCGACGAGATCGCCGGTCGCAACTCCTGCCAGAACTACAACGACTTCACCGCGGGCGGGCCGACCGTGATCGTCGGCGACTGCCAGCCGTCCGGCGGCAGCAACCCGATCCCGCCGCCGCTGCCGCTGACGACCGGGCCGCTGTTCGGCCAGGACGGCGTGCGCGTCACGGCCGGCGCCTCGGTGCAGGTCTCGGACACGACGATCTCGTCGAACTTCGTCCACGGCGACGGCGCGCCGGTCGGCAGCGTGTTCGCGCCGACGCCGAACAACGACCCGTACGCGCTCGGCAGCCACGCCGAGAACAACCAGAACCTGCGCCTCGGCGCGGGCATCCGCCTGGTCGGCGCGGCCGCCTCGTCGATCACGCGCAGCAACATCACCGACAACGCGTTCGGCGTGCTGAACACGAAGCTCGACGGCGTCACGAACAACGACGCCGTGCCGGTGCAGGCGCAGAACGACTGGTGGGGCCTGCGCGCCGGCGCCGTCACCCTCCCCACGCCCGGGCCGGCGGTGTGGCCGACCGTCGCCGCCCCGAGCGCCACCACCTACAACCCGCCGATCCCGGAGAACCCGGTGAACGGCAACCCGGTCGCGAACCCGAGCTGTCCGGCGGGCGTCTCCGACTCCGACAGCGTCTCGTTCTGCCCCTACCGCTCGAGCACGCAGTCCGATCAGGCCGGCGGCGAGTGGCCGATCGCGCAGGCGCCGATCGCACAGGACGACCCGGCGGCCTGCACGAGCGGCACGCAGCTCGACCCGAACATCCCGACCTACGACGGGTTCTTCGGCAGCGTCCTCGGCGGCCCCGCGACGGGCGATGGGCTCTCCGGCGCGACGCCCTCCGCGAAGAAGACGGGACAGCTGATGGCGTACGTGCAGGCGGTGAAGGACGCGATCGCGGCGAACCCGTCGACGACCGGCCAGCGCGTGGCGGTCAAGACCTACTCGGCGGGCACGAGCGTCCTCGGCGTCCCGATGTCGATCATCGTCGTCGGCACGCCGAGCAACATCGCGAACCTCGACGCGGGCCGGAACGACGGCGCCTTCTGGCGCGGCGTCATCTCGGGCCAGACGTCGCAGGCCGACGCGTTGTCGCAGGTCGGCGCCCGGCCCGGCTTCGGCTGGATCACCGGCACGCCGCACGGGAACGAGCCCGCCGGCGGCGAGGCCTCCGTCAAGGAGCTCTACGACCTGACTGCGCGAACCGACTGCGCGAACGCGCAGCGGCTGGCGAGCCTCGACGTCTTCATCCAGCCGGTGTCCGCGCCCGACGACCGCGACCACAACGTGCGCACGACGGCGTGGAGCTTCGACCCGAACCGCGACCGCGGCACGATCCAGATGCCGGAGAACGCACAGCTGTTCGACAACGCGGTCGAGTACCCCGGCCTGTTCTTCATCGACGCCCACCAGCAGTCCTCCGGCTACTTCTTCCCGCCCAACGAGGACGCGGCGCTGCACGAGATCTCGCACTTCGCGCTCGCCCTGATCAACGACGTGATCGGGCCTGCCGTCCAGGTCCAGTTCAACGACCAGTCGGCGCAGTACCGCAACTACAACACCTACGACCTGTTCGTCCCCGAGTACGGCGACACCGTCCCCGCCCTGCTGATGGGCGGCGCCGGCATGACCTACGAGAAGGGCAACAACGAGAACTACGGCAAGCAGGTCTACGACCACTACCTCGCGATCGACGAGACGGTGTCGGCCGTCGCGGCGGCGAAGACGCGGCTGATGACGGACTGGGTGAAGCAGTGGCAGGAGGCCGTCGACCAGGGCGCCGCCTGCAAGCTGCAGGACAACACGCAGGTCGCCCCGACCGTGATCGACCTGCTCGACATCGGCCAGTCGACGAAGGACCAGGACCCGAACACGAGCGTGTGCGGCTACTACTTCCTGCCGGGCGCGCACTCGGGTGACGTCGCGCAGACGATCCGGGACCTGCAGCGCGCGGGCGTCAACGTCTACCGCCTGACGGCGCCGCTCACGATCGCCGGCGCGCACCGCTTCGGCGACTTCGACGTGACGGCCGTGCAGGGCGGCTCCTCGCCGGTGCTGACGCAGACGGCGACGTTGCCGGTCGGGACCCTGTACGTCCCGCTCGACCAGCCGACCAAGCACTGGATCCAGGCCGTGCTCGGCGAGAACCCCTACCTGCCGTTCCACTACTTCTACGACAAGGTGACGTGGTCGTACTCGCTCCTGCGCGGCTTCGCCGGCAACGGCTTCCTGACGCAGAAGCCGCCCGCGGCGACGCCGATGGTCAAGATCGGCGACCCGGCGCAGGGGCAGGCGCCGCTCACGGCGCAGCCGGTGTACGCGTTCAACACCGACTCGATGACTGCCCTCGCGATGGTCGACAAGCTGCTCGGGCAGGGCGCGGCCGTGTACCGCGCAAGCGTGCCGTTCGACTCGGCCGGGACGCATTTCGCCAGCGGCGCCGCGCTCGTAGACGGCGCCTCGGTCAGCCTGGCGACGGTGGCGGCGGACGCCGTCGCCGCGCAGACGCCGGTCTACGGCCTCGCGGGCTATCCGGTTGCCCACTACGCGCTCGCGCTGCCGAAGATCGGCGTCTACACGGGCGGCACGACCGCCCCGACCAACCCGACCTTCCACGGCGCCGGCGACGGCCAGTGCACGTCGACCGCGTACTGCGAGGCGATCTTCGACCTGACCGTGAAGGAGGGCATCCCGGCCTCGCAGGTCGGCCAGATCACCTCGACCGACCTCGCGAACGGCGTGCTCGTCAGCCAGCACTACACCGCGTTCGTCAACCCGAGCTCGACGATCCCGGCCGGGCCCGGGGCGACGGCGCTGCAGGCGTTCGTGAGCGGCGGGGGGACGTACATCGGCGCGCTGACCGGCGGCGCGGCCAGCGGGCGCAACGCCGGCATCACCACGGTGAGCACGAACACGATCAGCGGCCTGACCACGCCTGGCTCGACGTTCGACGCGACGTGGGACACCTCGGACCCGGTCGCCTGGGGCTTCGACGCCGGCGGCTGGATCTACCGCGAGACGAACGGCGACCCGAACTACGACGCGTCGACGCTCGCCGGCAACGGCGGGACGATCCCGGCCGCGAAGGCCGTCGCCACCTACGCCCCGGCCGGCGACTGCGGCGGCCCGGCAGGGTGGGGCAACTGCTACGGCTACGTCGTCAACGCGAACACGACGCTGCCCGGCCGGCCCGCGGTGATCGACCAGCCGTTCGGCGCCGGACACGCGGTCCTGCTCGGCTTCGACGCCTGGTTCCGCGCCTGGACGACGGAGGAGGAGCGGCTGGTGCTGAACGCCGCTCTGTACCCGGGCGGCTCCGCGATCCCGGCTTCGTAGGCCCCGAGAAGGGGCGCCTCCCGCGTGGGAGGCGCCCCTTCCGGCTACATCGTCATGTGGAGCGCGACGTCGTACTTGCCGACGGACGTGCGCTGCCCGGGCGTGTCCCCGGCGGGCATGGAGCTGAGGACCTGGTCGCCGCTGCGGTAGTCGTCTTCGTTCGCGAAGACGACGACCACGAGCGCCTTGCTCTCGGCGGCGTCGTGGAGCACCAGCATCTCCTGCGGGTTCAGCCCTTCGGGCGGCGACCCGCTCTCGATCTCCTGCCGGAGCTCGTTCATCCGGTTGCTGTCGACGTTCTCGAACGTGACGACTCGCGCGAGCGCCATGGGAGCCTCCTTGTCGGTTGCGGCAACCCTACGCCGGACGTGGCGGCCGTCGCGCAGATCCGTATCCTCTCCCCGTGGCGACCGTCTCGCCGCCCCCGCCGCTCTCGCGCGTTCCCGCACGGCGTCCGCCCAGGCGCCGCCGTGGCCGGCGCGTCTTCTGGACGGTCCTGGCGGCTGTCGTTCTGGCCGTGGTCGGCTTCGCCGCGGCCGTCTTCGCCTGGTCCGGAATCAGCCTGGCGGCCGACTCGACCGCGCTGACGCGCGTCGACGTGCAGCCGTTCGGAGGGACGATCGAGCACGTGCGCGCGTTCGGGCCCGACGGCCGCACCATCCCCGTTGCAGTACGCGGTGGGCGCCTGTTTCCACGGACGCGCGTGACGCCCGGTGAGCAGATCACGGTCGTCGCCCTCGTCCGCCGCTCGCGCTGGCTCGGTTGGGCGATCGGAAGCGAGCGCCGCGAGCAGCAGACCATGCGCGCTCCGACAGCGGGGGTGAGCGCGCGCTGGCTCACGGTCGGTCGCGGGTCGGCGGTGCGCGTGAGCTTCGACCGGCCGGTGAGCTTCGTCGCCTACGGCAGCGGCAAGGAGCTGGTACGCCGGGCGCTGGGCCGGCCTCAACGGTCGGTCTCGCTCGGACGCCGGCCCGCGGCCGGCACCGTCGAGGTGGCCGCGGCGGCGCGACCGTGGGAGCGGCTCGGAGCGCCGGTCGCGGTGAGCTGGTTCCCTCCGGCCCGGCTGCCCGTCGCGGTGACCAACCCGGCGCCGGGCGCGCACGTTGCGCCGGACACGCCGATCACGCTCACCTTTTCCAGGCCGGTCGCCGACGCGATCGGCGCGGATCAGCCGCAGCTCTCGCCGCGCACGCCCGGCCGCTGGCGTCAGACCGACAGCCACACGCTCGTCTTCCAGCCCTCCGGCTTCGGGGCCGGCTTCGACTCCGACCTGCGACTCGCGCTCCCGCGGGCGGTGGACGTGACGGACGCGTCCGGGAACGGCCTCCACGCCACGCGACGGATCGACTGGACGGTGCCGCCCGGCTCGATGCTTCGACTGCAGCAGCTGCTCGCGCAGGCCGGCTACCTGCCGCTCGACTGGACGACGTCCGGCCCACCGGTCGCGCGCACGGCGCGCGCCGAGCTGCAGGCTGCGGTCGATCCACCCAAGGGCCGCTTCAGCTGGCGCTATGCGAACACTCCGCCCGAGCTGCGCGCGCTCTGGAGCGAGGGCAGCGCGAACCAGATCACGCGCGGGGCGGTGATGACCTTCCAGGACCAGAACGGGCTCGCCGTCGACGGCATCGCGGGGCCACGCGTCTGGCGAGCGCTCCTCGCCAAGACGATCGCAGGCGACCATCGCCAGGGCGGCTACAGCTACGTCTACGTGCACAGCACCATTCCGCAGTCGCTGACGCTGTGGCACAACGGCCAGACGATCCTCCGCTCGCCGGGCAACACCGGCGTGCCCGCCGCCCCGACCCAGCTCGGGACGTTCCAGGTCTTCGAGCACATCCCCGTCGGAACGATGAGCGGCACGAATCCGGACGGATCGCACTACAACGATCCGGGCATCCGTTGGATCAGCTACTTCAACGGCGGCGACGCGATCCACGCCTTCAACCGAGCATCGTTCGGGACTCCGCAGAGCCTCGGCTGCGTCGAGCTCCCCCTGGACGCCGCCGCGAGGGTCTGGCCCTACACGCCGATCGGGACGCTCGTCACCGTCGAGAAGTAGTCCGGTTGCGCTCGGTGCTGCGGCACGATGGGAGTCGACTTGGAGGAGTGTCCGATGAATGCCATTCGCGAAAGGACCGAGGCGGCTAGGTGGGCCCGATCAGGCCGTTCGCGAGCGCGTAGTTCACGAGCTGGGCTCGCGTCTGGAGGTGGAGCTTCCGCATGATGCTCGCGCGGTGCATCTCCGTCGTGCGGGTCGAGATGTAGAGCTCTCTCGCAATCTCGTGATTCGTATGGCCGAGCGCGACCAGCCGCAGGACGTCCAGCTCCCGCGCCGAGAGCGGACCGCTCGGTCGCCGACCCGCAGCGAGTGCCGCGCCCAGCTCGGGATGGACGTAATGGGATCCGGCGGCAACGGCCTGGACCGCGGCGACGAGGTCGGTGTCGGTCGCCCGCTTGATCGAGTAGCCGGTGGCTCCCGCTTCGAGCGCGCGCTCGACCGTTCCGGGCTCTGCGTTCGAGGAGAGCATCAAGACGCGGCTCTGCGGCGAGACCTCGAGCAGGTCGGGAACGAGCGCGAGCCCGCCTTTCCCGGGCAACAAGACGTCGAGCACGATCACATCAGGCTGGAGGGCTCGTGCCAAGAGGAGCGCGCGCTCCTCGGTGCCGGCGTCCCCGACGACGACGATGCCGGCCGCGCCTTCGAGGACGAGTCGAATACCTGCACGGACGACCGCGTGATCGTCGACCAGCACGACGCGCGTATCCACCCGCGCAACGCTAGACCGCCCATACGGCCGGAGCAATAATCCGACTCCTGACGACCAGGCCAATTGGAACCCGACGGCCGGCGGTCGCAACTCGCGTTTCGCTTCGGATCGCCGAGGAAACCGCAGACGGTCTCTACATCGTCGACCACGACGGGAACTTCGCGTTTGTCAATCCGGCGGCAGTCGCGCTCTTCGGCTACGACGACGAATCGGAGCTGCTGGGTCGGAACAGTCACGCCACCACGCACTACCAGCGGCCCGACGGCTCGCCGTACCCGGTCGAGGAATGCCCCCTCTTGAAGCCCCGGCTGACCGGCGAGAGCGTCCGCGTGGACGACGACTGGTTCTTCCGGCGCGACGGCTCGATGATCGCCGTCGCCTATTCGTCTGCGCCGTTCGCGATGGAGCACGGCACGGGCGCTGTCGTGGCAATCCGCGACATGACGGAGCTCCGGCGAACGCAGGACGAGGTGCACCTGCTGCAGGCCGTGACGATGAGGATCGGGTCCGCAGAGGACTTCGAGCAGGCGATCGCCGCCGTCATCCGCGAAGTCTGCGTCGAAGCCGGCTGGGTCGCCGGTGAGATGTGGATCCCGAACGAGCGATCCGCCGTGCTCGAGCTCGGTCCCGGCTGGTGGGCGGCCTCGCCCGAGCTGGAGGAGTTCTTCCTCGAGGCGAGCGCGCCGCAAACGATGGCCCCCGGCGAAGGGTTGCCCGGGATGGTGTGGCAAGACAAGCGAGCGCACTGGATCGACGTCGAGACGACCCGACGCCGAGGCCCACGAATCTCCACCGCGCGAAAGGTCGGCTTCGCCGCAGGGGTCGCCGTACCCGTGCTGTCGGAGGGCGAGGTCGTGGCCGTCCTCGGCTTCTTCGCCGACCATCGGCGGACCGAGGACGAGCGATGGACGAACATCCTCTCGGCCATCGCGGCTCAGCTCGGGCCGGTGCTCTCGCGCAAACGGGCGGAAGACGAGCTGGCACGGCAAGCGATCGAGCTCGCCCGTTCGAACTCCGACCTTCGGCTCTTCGCAGAGCTCGCGGCGCACGAGCTGCAGCAGCCGCTGCATGCGGTCGTGCAGCGGCTCACCCGCGGGCTCGCGGGCTCGGCCGACCGCGACGAGCTCCTCGAGTCCGCGCTGAGCTCCGCGCGGCGGCTGCAGGAGTCGATCGACGGCCTCCTTCGCTACGCGACGGTCGGCGAGCCGACGCGGCGCGACGTTTCGCCGGACGACGTGGTCGCCGAGGCGCTGGCCGACCTGTCGCTCGAGCTCGAGCAGGCGGGCGCGGAAGTGATCAGGCGGCCGCTCCCGATCGTGCAGGCCGACCCCGCGCAGCTACGCGTGGTCTTCCACAACCTGCTGGTAAACGCCCTGCGCTACCGCTCGGCCGCCCCGCTGCGTGTGGAGATCGACTCGCTCGACGACGCCCTCTACGTCCGCGACAACGGCATCGGGATCGACCCAGACGACCACGGGCGGGTCTTCGAGCTGTTCCGCCGGGGCGCGTCCGCGGACGACGTCGACGGGGTGGGCATCGGCCTTGCGCTTTCGCGCCGGATCGTCGAAGCACATGGCGGCGAGCTCTGGCTCGAGTCGGAGCCGGGCCGTGGCGCGACGTTCTTCTTCACCGTCCCGCCTGCCTGAGCACCTTCGGCTTTTCCGCAACGAACCGGGAGTTCGCCTCGTAGCCGCCGTTCCGGGACGCAAGCACGATCGGAGTCGTCCCGCAGCTCGAAAGGAGACTCCGATGAACTCCCTCACGCGACACCATGACGCCGGGATCGCCGAGCGGCTCGGACGCTGGAGCTCCGAGCATCGCGCAAAGGCGATCCTCTTCTGGCTGACGCTGCTGCTCGTGGCAATCGTCGCCGCGTCCGGCGGCGCGAAGCTGCTCTCGAATGCCGGGGAGTCGAGCGGCGACTCGGCGAAGGCCGAGCGTCTCCTCGAGAACAGCGGCTTCGACCAGCCGGCCGCGGAGCAGGTGCTGCTCCAGGTTCGTGGCGCCGGCAGCATCGAGTCGGCCGCAGGGCGCGCGGCGGCACGCGAGGTCACGGCGGCCGTCGGCGCGACGCACCGCGTCACCCACGTCCGCAACCCGTTCGCCGCCGGGAACGGCGGCCAGATCAGCCGCGACGGCCGCTCGGCGCTCGTCCTCTTCTCGATGAAGGGGAAGGCCAAGACCGCCGACGAGCGGGTACAGCCCGTCTTGAACGCGGTCGACGGCGTCGCGAACGCGCACCCGCGGCTACGGATCGAGGAGTTCGGAGCGGCCTCCGCGGCGAAGGCTCTGAACGACACCGTCGGCAAGGATTTCAACCGGGCCGAACGGATCTCGATCCCGCTGACGTTCGTGATCCTCTGGCTCGCCTTCGCCGCGCTCGTCGCGGCCCTCTTGCCGGTCGGGCTGGCACTCAGCGCGATCGTGATCGCCGGCGGCCTCGTCGCACTGACGAGCCACGCCCTGCCGATCGATGCCGATGCGAAGTCGATGGTCCTGCTGATCGGCCTCGCGGTCGGCGTCGACTACTCGCTGTTCTACTTCCGCCGCGCCCGCGAGGAGCGTGCAGGCGGCGTCTCCAATCAGCAGGCGGTGGCCGTCGCTGCGGCGACCTCCGGGAAGGCGGTGTTGACGTCGGGGCTGACCGTCGTCGTCGCGATGACGGCGCTGTTCCTGACCGGCCTCGGGACGTTCATGGGCATGGCCGAGGCAACGGCGCTCGTCGTCGCCGTCGCGATGCTCGGGTCGCTGACTGTCCTGCCGGCACTGCTGTCGAAGCTCGGCGACCGAGTCGACCGCGGGCGAATCCCGTTCCTCGGGCGGTGGCTCGAGCGGCGGCGCATCGGCGGCGAGAGCCGTGTCTGGGCCGCGATCGTCAGGCCGGCGCTGACCTACCCCCTCGTGACGGTCGTCCTGGCGGCCGGCTTCCTGGTTCTGCTCGCGGTGCCGGCGGTTCACCTGAAGACCGCCTCGCCCGGAGTCGGGGACCTGCCCCGCAACCTCGGGATCATCAAGACGTACGACCGGATCGAGCATGCGTTCGGCGCGAACCCGGTGCCCGCGCAGGTCGTCGTCTCTGCGAAGGACGTCAGATCTCGTCGCGTCCGTAGCGCAATCGCGAGCCTCGAGCGCGAAGCGCTCGCGTCGGGTCAGATGCACGAGCCCTTCACGGTGGATGTCAACCCGGGGCGGACGCTCGCGCGGATCGGGATCCCGCTCGTCGGCGACGGCACGAACGCCGTCTCCCAGAACGCGCTGCACACGCTTCGTAGCTCCATCGTCGCGAAGACGGTCGGCACAGTCGGCACTGCCTACGTGACGGGCCCGACGGCCAGGTCGGTCGACTTCAACCACCAGCTGAGCTCACGGACGCCGTACGTGTTCGCGTTCATCCTCGGGCTCGCGTTCCTGCTCCTGCTGTGGACGTTCCGCTCGCTCGTGATCCCGCTGACCGCGATCGCGCTGAACCTGCTCTCGGTCGGCGCGGCCTACGGCGTGCTCGTCTCGGTGTTCCAGGGCGGCTGGGGAATCGTCCACCTGAACGGCGTGCAGCACGGGCCGATCGCCGCCTGGCTGCCGCTGTTCCTGTTCGTGATCCTCTTCGGCCTCTCGATGGACTACCACGTGTTCATCCTCAGCCGGATCCGCGAAGGCCATGACGAGGGGCTGAACACTCACCAGGCGATCCGCAGCGGAATCACACACTCGGCCGGAGTGATCACGAGCGCGGCGATCGTGATGGTCGCGGTGTTCGCGACGTTCGCGACGCTCTCGGTCACGTCGATGAAGCAGCTCGGCGTCGGGCTGGCGGTCGCGATCTTCCTCGACGCAACCGTCGTTCGCGGCCTCCTGCTCCCGGCCGTGATGACACTCCTCGGCGAGCGCAACTGGTACCTGCCCCGCTGGCTGGAACGCCTGATGACCCGGCGGCCGCACGAGGCGCAGCCGCGTCCGGTTGCGGTTCCGCATGGGAAGTAGCAGGCATCGAGAGAACAGGACCCGCGCCTAGGCGCGGGTCCTGTTCTGCGGCCATCGTGCCGCGCTCAGAGCGGAGGGGGAGGGATTTGAACCCTCGCGGGACGAAACCGCCCCGAACGGTTTTCGAGACCGCCGCATTCGACCGCTCTGCCACCCCTCCGGGGACGGCATAGGGTAGCGGGCGCAGGCCTCGGCTATCCTTCTCCGCTCGCGGAGAAGTGGCCGAGTGGCTGAAGGCGGCGCCCTGCTAAGGCGTTAGGTGGGGAGAATCCCTGCCTCGAGGGTTCGAATCCCTCCTTCTCCGCCTCACCATGCCGCCACGGCCGGTGCGGTTCTCGTTGTGGCCGTCCTGGCCGCGTGGTAGACGTTCTCCCTCTTGACGAGGACGATGGGGACGCTCCGCGCGGCGACGCTCGGACTCGGGCTTGCGGCGCTCGCGGGGTGCGGCTACTCGGCGCCTCGGCATACGTCCGCGGCCGACGGCTCGGGCATCCACAAGATCAAGCACGTGATCGTGGTGATGGAGGAGAACCGCTCCTTCGACCACTACTTCGGCACCTTCCCGGGCGCGGACGGGATCCCGCGACGGAACGGCGTCTTCACCGTCTGCGTGCCCGACCCGGCGAAGAACGTCTGCGCGCGGCCGTACCACGACCCGTCGAACCGGAGCGTCGGCGGCCCGCACGAGCACAAGGACGCGATCAAGGACGTCGCCGGCGGAAAGATGACCGGCTTCATCGTCCGGGCGCGACGCGGGCTGCGAGGCGGCTGCAGCTCACACCCGCGGGCGCAGCAGTGCGTCCGGCGCCTGCCGCCCGACGTGATGGGCTACAAGGATGCGCGCGAGATCCCGAACTACTGGGCCTACGCGAAGCACTTCGTCCTGCAGGACCACATGTTCCAGCCGGACGCGTCGTGGAGCCTGCCGGACCACCTGTTCATGGTCTCGGAGTGGTCGGCGCGCTGCTCGCGCCGCGGCGACCCGATGAGCTGCCGCAACGCGATCGAGAACCCGCTCGCACCGCCGCACTCGCCGCAGAACCCGACGAGCCGCACGCCCGACTACGCCTGGACCGACCTCACCTACCTGCTGCACAGGCACCGCGTCTCGTGGCGCTACTACGTCTTCACCGGCGCGCAGCCGGACTGCCAGGAGGACGAGATGATCTGCGGCCGGGTTCCGCAGAGCGCGAAGACGCCGGGCATCTGGAACCCGCTGCCGTGGTTCACGACCGTCCGGCGCGACAAGCAGCTGCGCAACATCGTCTCGACGAAGTACTTCTTCCGCGACGCGCAGCGTGGCACCCTCCCGGCCGTGTCATGGGTGATCCCGGCGCAGCAGGTGAGCGACCACCCGCCCGCCTTGATCTCGGACGGCCAGGCGTACGTCACGAGCGTCGTCAACGCCGTCATGCGCAGCAAGGATTGGAGCTCGAGCGCGATCTTCGTCGCCTGGGACGACTGGGGAGGCTTCTACGACCACGTCGCCCCACCGAAGGTCGACCAGAACGGCTACGGCCTGCGCGTGCCGGCCTTCATGATCTCGCCCTACGCGAAGCGCGGGTTCATCGACCACCAGGTGCTGAGCTTCGACGCGTTCGCGAAGTTCATCGAGGACGACTTCCTCGGCGGCCAGCGGCTCGACCCGAAGACCGACGGCCGGCCCGACCGGCGTCCGTCCGTCCGCGAGAACGCCGCCGTGCTCGGCGACCTGTCGAAGGAGTTCGACTTCACGCAGCAGCCGCGTCGGCCGCTGATCCTGCCGCTGCACCCGCCGTTCCGCTAAC
>DASSMZ010000158.1:0-10371 GCA_035688325.1 Gaiellaceae bacterium | reverse complement strand
TGGGAACCGGCACGAAGAGCAGCTTCGGCCCGTAGGACTGGCCTGAGCTCATCGCCCAGGTGATGAACTTCTTCAGGTCGGCGGCCTTGTCCGTCTTCGTGGGGACGATCACCCAGGAGAAGGTGCAGATCGGGTAGGCCTTCGGCGCTCTCGGGTTCGGGTCGACAGCGGTGAACGCGTTCTGGCTGTTGTGCAGCTTGCGAATCGACGCTGCCGCTGCCTTGATCTGCGTCAGTCCCGGCAGCTGGTACTTGCCTGCGCGGTTCCTGATCTTCGCGATCGTGAAGTGGTTCTTGAGCGAGTACGCGACGTCGACGTACGTGATCCCGCCGGGCGTGCTCGTCAGCTTCGCCGCCACGCCGGAGCTGCCGCGGGCGCCGACGCCGACCGGGAAGCTCGGCTGCGTGCCCTTGCCGATCTTGTCGCGCCAGTACTTGCTGACGTGTGACAGGTAGTCGGTGAAGTTGTAGCTCGTCCCGCTTCCGTCGCTCCGGAAGATCGGGACGATCGCCTCGTGCGGCAGCTTGACGCCGGGGTTGACCTTCTTGATCCCCGGGTTGTCCCAGTACTTGACCGTGCCCGTGTAGATCGCCGCGAGGAGCGGGCCGGTCAGCTTGAGGCCGTAGCCGACGCCCGTGACGTGGTACGGGATCGACGTGGCCGAGAAGACCCACGGGATCTGCACGCAGCCCCTGCAGGCGGAGGCCTGGTCGGGCGTCAGCGGGGCGTCGCTCGCTCCGAAGTCGACGGTACGAGCGGTGATCGCCGCGATGCCGCCGCCGCTGCCGATGCCGCTGTAGCTCACGCTCGCACCCTTGTAGTGCTGCGTCCACTGGCTGACGATCGGGACGACGAACGTGCTGCCGGCGCCCGACAGCGAGGCGGTCGAGCGCGCCGAAGCGAGGCCGGTGAGGGCCGTCAGCGCGACGGCCATGACCCCGACCGCCGCGATCGCCGCGGCGATGTGCTTCCTGTTCAAGTGTCTCTCTCCTCTCGTGTGCCTTGCACCGACGCCAGGTTTGCGCGGGCCGACGATCCCGTGGGCTGACGACGAGTTGGGATCCGGTAACGGTCCGGTTACAGGCGGCTGAGCAAGCGGGTCCCGGCGTTACCGTGGCGCTTCGTGGCCACCGTTCCGGCAACCGCACGGATCGCGCGCGGACGGCGCGTACGCGACTGGCTCGGCGACCGCGTCCTGTTCGGCGTCACGGCGCTCGCGTCGCTGTTTGCGGTCGGCGTCATGGTCGCAATCGTCTGGAAGGTCGTCTCGAGCGCGCACCTCGCGTTCTCGAAGTTCGGCTTCGCCTTCATCTGGGGCCGCGTCTGGGACGCGAACAAGGACGTCTACGGTGCGCTGCCGGGCATCTTCGGCACTGTCGTGACCGCGCTGATGGCGCTCGTGATCGCGGTTCCGTTTGCGATCGCGATCGCGCTGTTCCTGAGCGAGCTCGCGCCGCGCGGCGTCCAGGGGACGATCGGCGCGCTCGTCGAGACGCTCGCCGCCGTGCCCAGTGTCGTGCTCGGACTCTGGGGCATCCTCGTGCTCGGCCCGTTCGTCGCGAAGCACATCGAACCGTGGCTCCATGCCCACCTGGGCTTCATTCCGCTCTTCGACGGGACGCCGCAGTCGAGCGGGATCTTCATCGCCGGCCTCGTGCTCGCGATCATGGTCGTCCCGATCGTCGCCAGCGTCTGCCGGGAGCTCTTCCTGAGCGTGCCGCGCGAGCTCGAGGAAGGTGCGCTTGCGCTCGGGGCGACGCGCTGGGAGATGGTCAAGGGCGTGGTGCTGTCGTCGTCGCGGCCCGGCATCGCCGCGGCCGTGATCCTCGGCTTCGGCCGGGCGATCGGCGAGGCGATCGCGGTGACGCAGGTGATCGGCGCGGGCTGGACGATCCAGTGGTCGCTCTTCAGCACGGGGGACACGCTCGCGAGTCGGATTGCCGGGCAGTACCAGGGCGCCGTTTCGAAGATGCAGATCTCGGCCCTTTTCTACCTCGGTGCGATCCTCCTCGTGATCGGCCTCCTGACGAATCTCGCCGCGCGCCGGATCGTCGGGCGTTTCGAGCTGCAGCGGGCGGGAGCGGACTGATGTCGACGTTCGAGCCGACGGTCGACCTGCGCGGCGGCCGACGGTCCCGGCGGCGGCGGCTGGTGAACCGTACGGCCGAGGTGGTCGCACTGATCGCCGCGCTCGCCGCGGTCGCGATGCTCGCGATCGTCGTCCTCTCGGTGGCGAAGCGCGGCTGGAGCGAGCTGTCGTGGAGCTTCTTCACCTCCGACCTGCCGGTCTTCGGCCAGCCGGGCGGCGGGATCGCTCCGCTGATCGTCGGATCCGCGATCCTCGTCGGGATAGCCGGCCTGATCGCCCTGCCGTTCGGCGTCGCGATCGCGATCTTCACGAGCGAGTTCGCGTCGCCGCGCCTCCGCAACGCGATTCAGCTCGTGATCGACCTGATGAACGGGCTGCCCTCGATCATCATCGGGATCTTCATCTTCGGGCTGCTCGTCTACGGCCACCCCCAGAACGGCCTTGCCGGCTCGTACGGTCTCGCGATCGTGATGCTGCCGCTGATCACGCGCGCCACGCAGGAGGTCCTGCACCTCGTGCCGAGCAGCCAGCGGGAAGGCGCGCTGGCACTCGGAGCAAGCCGCTGGCGGACCGTCTTCGGGATCGTGCTGCCGAGCTCCGCGAGCGGCATCGTCACCGGCGTCGTGCTCGCGATCGCCCGCGCGGCGGGGGAGACGGCGCCGCTGCTGTTCGCGACGTCGATCTTCGCCAACACCATCCAGCTCGACCCGCGGCACGCGCTCCCGAACATGCCGGTCCAGATCTTCATCTGGTCGGAGTCGCCCGATCCGAACGACCACACGCGGGCCTGGGCCACGGCGCTCGTGCTGATCCTGTTCGTCCTGGCCACGAGCCTGATCGCGCGCGCAGCCCTCGCCCGAACCCGCAGGAAGCTCGCACGATGACGGAGGAGGATGGCGTGAACGAGACGGTTACGATGCCCGCCATGAGGCCGGTCGACGTCGCCGAACGCCGGGAGGAGACGACGCCGCAGGCGCAGGAAACCGTGTTCGACGTCCAGCGCCTCACCGCCCGCTACGGCTCCACCGTCGCGGTCAAGGACGTCGACGCCGTCATCAGCAAGAACCTGGTCACCGCAGTGATCGGCCCGTCCGGCTGCGGCAAGAGCACCTTCATCCGCTGCCTCAACCGTATGAACGACGCCATCCCCGGCTTCGGCCTGGACGGGAAGGTTCTCTACCACGACGCCGACATCTACGGTCAGGGCGTCGAGCCGATCGAGGTGCGTCGCCGCATCGGCATGGTCTTCCAGAAGCCGAACCCGTTCCCGAAGTCGATCTACGACAACGTCGCCTGGGCGCCGCGGATCCTCGGACTGAAGAAGGGGCTCGACGAGCGCGTCGAGAACGCGCTCCACGGCGCCGCGCTCTGGGACGAGGTCAAGGACCGCCTCAAGAAGAGCGCGCTCTCGCTCTCCGGCGGCCAGCAGCAGCGGCTCTGCATCGCGCGTGCGATCGCCGTCGAGCCGGAGGTGCTGCTGCTCGACGAGCCGGCGTCGGCGCTCGACCCGATCGCGACGCAGAAGATCGAGGAGCTGATGCGTCAGCTGAAGCAGGACTACACGATCGTGATCGTCACGCACAACATGCAGCAGGCCGCGCGTGTCGCGGACCGGACGGCGTTCTTCAGCCTCGAGGTCCAGGACGGCCAGCGGTACGGGGTGCTCGTGGAGTACGACCAGACCGAGAAGATCTTCACCGCCCCCGCCGACAAGCGCACCGAGGACTACGTCACCGGTCGCTTCGGATGAGCGAGAACGTTCGCGTGACGTTCCAGGAAGAGCTCGACCAGCTCGAGGCGAGCCTGCAGGAGGAGGGCTCGCTCGTCCTGCGCGTGCTGCGTGGGGCGCTGAACGCGCTCGCCCAGCGCGACGTCGAGCTGGCCGACGACGTGATCGCGTTCGACGACGACGTCGACCGACAGTACGTCCAGGTCGAGGAGACGATCCAGTCGCTGCTCGCGCGGCAGACCCCCGTCGCCACCGACCTGCGGCTCGTGCTCGCCATGTTGCATACGAACCTCCACCTCGAGCGGATGGCCGACTACTCGGTCACGATCGCGAAGCTGACGAAGCTCGTCGCGGACGTCGAGGGCGACCCGACGCTGCTGCAGACGCTTGCGGAGATGGGCGAGCGGGCGGAGGAGATGATCCGCGTCGCGCTCGATGCGTTCGCGAACCGCGACCTCGAAGCCGCCGAGTCGCTGGTCGAGCTCGACGAGCTGATCGACCGCTCGAACCGCCGCTTCGTCGAGCGCGTCGTCGAGGTCGTCGGCGAGCCGGGCCTGCGCGAGTGGGTGCTCCGGATGGTGCTCGTCTCGCGAACGCTGGAGCGGATCGGCGACCACGCCGTCGACGTCGGCGAGCAGGTCTCGTACCTGCTGACGGCGGAGTTCCGCGAGTTCACGGACGCGTCGCATCCCGAAGAGCGCGCCTAGCGACACCACCTCGTTACCGCCGGATCGGTTACCCGGCCGGGAAGTCCTCGCGCATGACGATCACACGGAAACCACTCATCAGCCTGCTGCCGCTCGCAGGGTTGCTGGCCCTGGCCGCGGGGTGCGGCGGATCGGGCAGCTCGAGCGGCTCGAGCACCGGCGGCTCGGGCTCCGGCCAGAACACCGTTCTCGTCGGCGCCGGCAGCACGTTGGTCGCGCCGCTCGTCGCGCAATGGTCGGGCGACTACGCGAAGAAGACGGGCGCGACGATCACGTACGGCGCGATCGGCTCCGGCGGCGGAATCGCCCAGATCACGGCGCGAACCGTCGACTTCGGGGCCAGCGACGCTCCGCTCTCGCCCGACCAGGCGCAGGCCTGCAAGAGCTGCCTGCAGGTGCCGTGGGCGCTCGCGGCCACGCTCGTCTCGTACAACGTCAAGGGCGCACCCGCGAAGCTCAGGCTCGACGGGCCGACGCTCGCGAGCATCTACCTCGGCAAGATCACCACCTGGAACGACCCCGCGATCGCGAAGCTCAACCCCGGCGCGACGCTGCCGGCGACGAAGATCACGCCGGTCTTCCGGAGCGACGGCAGTGGTGACACCTACGCGTTCAGCGACTTCCTCTCGAAGGTCAGCCCGGAGTGGAAGTCCAAGGAGGGCGTCTCCACCCAGGTCAGCTTCCCGACGGGCGTCGGCGGGAAGGGGAACGACGGGGTGGCAGCGGTGGTCGGCCGCACCGACGGCGCGCTCGGCTACCTCGCGATCTCGTACGTCTTCGGGAACGACCTCGACTACGCGCTGATCGAGAACGCGGCCGGGCAGTTCCCGGCGCCGGGGTCGGCCAGCATCAGCGCGGCTGCCGCGGCCGCGACCAGGATCCCGGCCGACAACGCCATCTCGCTGACGAACCCGCCGGCCTCCGCGCCATCCGCGTACCCGGTCTCGACGTTCACGTACGCGCTGGTGCCGCAGCGCTCGTCGAAGGCGAACGCACTTCGCGACTTCCTCACCTACGCGATCGGCCCGGGGCAGAAGTTCGGCCCCACGCTGCACTTCGCCACCCTGCCGCCGCGCGTGCTCGCGGCCGACAGAAGGACGATCGCGAAGATCGGGTCGTCGTAGGCGGGGAGTAACGGCCGACGCCCGTGGAAAGAATGGCACTCGTGCGAGTCGCGATCGTCGACGTCGGAGCGAACACGCTTCGCCTGCTGGTGGCCGTCCCCGACGGCCGCAGCGTCGCCGCGGTCCACCAGGAGAAGGAGCAGCTCGGCCTCGGCGAGGAGGTCGAGCGGTACGGCTACATCAGCGACCTCAAGTGCGCCGAGGCGGTCGAGGTCGCCCGCGCGCAGACCCGGCGCGCCCGGCAGCTCGGCTGCGAGCGGATCGAGATCCTCGTCACCTCGCCCGGCCGCCAGAGCGCCAACAGCGACGAGTTCGCCGACGCGCTCGCGCGCGGCACCGGCGTTCCCGTTCGGATCCTCGGCTCCGACGAGGAGGGAGCGCTCGCCTGGGACGGCGCCGTCGCAGCCCTCGACGAGCCGCCGGAGAGCGTGGCGGTCTGCGACATTGGCGGCGGTTCGGCGCAGGTCGTCGTCGGCACGACGGCCTCCGGGCCGGCGTGGGTGCGGTCGGTCGACCTCGGCTCGCTCCGGCTGACGACGCGCCTGCTCGCCGACGACCCGCCGTCGGCTGCGGCCGTCGCCGAGGCGCGCGCCGCGGCAGCGGACGCCTTCTCCACGGTCGTGCCGCCAGTCGCGCAGCTCGCGCTCGCCGCGGGCGGAACGGCGCGCGCCCTGTCGCGCGTCGCCGACGGGCTCGACTCCGACGGGCTCGAGGACGCGATCGAGACGCTCGCAGCGACCAAGCGCTCGAAGATCTCGAAGCGCTGGGGCGTCCCGCCGCAGCGCGCGGCGACGCTGCTCGCGGGCACGATCCTCTTCGCCGAGGCCCAGCGCCGGCTCGGCATCCCGCTCGCGCTCGCGAAGGGCGGCGTGCGCGAAGGCTCGGCGCTGGCGCTCTTCCGCGAGCGCGCCGCGGCCTACGCCTGAGGCGGCCAGCGCTCGAGCACGCGCACCGCGCCGTCCTCGACCTCGAGCACGATCGTCTCGCCCTTCTTCGCCGCCTCGCCGAGCAGGTCCTCGACGAGGTCGCCGTGCACGGAGACGACCAGCGGCACCTCCGCGGAGCCGAAGAGCTCGAGCGCGTCGTCGGCGGTCGCGCCTTCGGCGAGCGCGTCCGTGCGCTCCAGCTCGAGCGACCGCGCTTCGGCGAGCGGCACGACCGTGTCGACACAGCGGACGTAGGGGCTCGACGCGATCCGACCGACCTCGCGGCCGTCGAGCTGGCCGACGAGCAGCTCGGCCTGCCGCCGGCCGCGCTCGTCGAGCGGGCGCAACCGGTCGTCGCCGTCCCAGAGCCGGCGGTGCCCGGCGCGGGCGTGCCGGACGAGGTAGACGATCATCCGAAGGCCGCGCTCGCCGCGCGGTCGAGCTTCCGCCACGCCTTCGGCAGCGCCTCCCGCGCCGCCCGCCGCCGCTCGCGCTCGCGCTCCACGAGCCGTCCGGCCGCGAACGCGGCCCCCGAGCTCGAGAGATCGGCGAGCAGCTCGCGCAGGCGCGCCTCCGCCACGATCGCGTCCTGGTGCGCGCCGAGCACGTCCTGGAAGGCCTTTGCCCGCTCCACCGCGCGCGCCGCCGGCTCGCCCACCTCCGACTCCGCAAGCTCGGCCGTGTAGCGCGCCCGCTTGCCGAGGATCCGGGCGCGGTGCAGGTCGTCGTCGCTCGACGACGGCCCGAGCTCCTCGGCGGCGCCGCGCAGGCGCTTGAACTCCTTCCGCGCGAGCTTGCGCAGCGAGACCTCGCCCCGCCGCACCCGCGGGCCGCGCGCGGCCGCCTCGAGCTGGTCGAGCAGCGCGTAGTAGCGGTCGCTGCGCAGCGCGTCGACGGCGATCGCCTGCGCCGTCTCGCGGTCCTCGCCGAGCCGCTGGACGAGCACCGCCGCCGCGCCTCGCTCCGGCTGGTCGAGCTGCTCGATCTGATCCCGAAGCCGACCGATCAGCACGTCGAGGTCGCGGCGCCGCCCGAGCGTGCCGCCGAGCCACTTCAGCTCGTCGCGGAGCGGCTCCGACCACGCCTCGTCGAGGATCGGCCGGGCGGCGCGCAGGATCGCGCGCGTCCGCCGCGCGGCAACGCGGACGGCGTGCACGTCCTCGGCGTCGAGGTCGAGCCGCACGCCCGGGTCGTGGCGCAGGATCGACGCGTACTGGCGCCCGAGCAACAGCCGCAGTCGCCCGATCGCGTCATCCGGCGCGGGGGGCTCGGGGCCGGCGCCGTTCTCGACCCGCTGCGGCCCGGAGCCGTTGCGCAGGAAGGCTGGGAGGACGCGGCGCACGTCGGGCGGCGGCGTCACCGGACCGCCGGCCTGCTCGATCACGAACGAATCGCCGCCGGCGCGCGGCAGCTCCAGGTGCCAGATGCCCCTGCCGTGTTCGAGCCGGCGGGAAAGCGTGACGCCGGCGAGCGCGAGGCGCCGGTCGGGCAGGTCGTAGTAGACGACCTCGGAGACCCCGTCGACGGTCATGCACTGATCGTACTGCGCGGCTACCGGCCGCTCACCAGGGCGGCGGATTGTGCGTCCAGCCGCCGCCGAGCATCGTCGCCACGACCTGGATCTCGCCGAGCTCGTCGGGCGCGCACGAGAGCGGGTCGCGGTTCAGCACGACCAGGTCGGCGACGTACCCGGGGACGAGCTTCCCGCGCCTACGCTCGTCGCCCGCGAGCCACGCCGGGGCGACCGTCGACGCGTGCAGCGCCTGCTCGACGGTCAGCGCCTGCTCCGGGTGCCACGGCTCGCGCTCGTCGAGCGTCCGCGCCACGCCGGCGCGGATCCCGAGCAGCGGGTCGAGCTCCTCGATCGGCGCGTCGGAACCGTTGGCGAGCACCGCGCCCGATTCCAGCAGCGAGCGGAACGCATACGGCCGGCTCGAGGTCGCGCCCCAGAAGCGGTCGGCGAGCTCGCGGTCGGAGGGCGCGTGGCTGAACTGCACCGACGCCGCGACGCCGAGGCTCGCGAACCGCGGCACGTCCTCCGGCGCGAGCAGCTGGGCGTGCTCGATCCGCTGGCGCAGCCCGAGCGGCTGCCAGTCCGCGCGCGTGGCCTCGAACGCGTCGAGCGCGTCGCGGTTCGCGCGGTCGCCGATCGCGTGGACCGCGATCGGGAAGCCGGCGCGCGCCGCGTGGCGGATGAAGTCCTCCAGGCCCTCGCGGCTCGTGATCTCGACGCCGGAGCCGTCGAGCATCCGCGCCGTCCGCGAGCCGAGCGTGCCGTCCATGAACGCCTTCAGGTAGCCGAGCCTGAGCAGCGGCGAGCCGAGGCCGCCGCGCACGTCGACCGCCGCCAGCCCGTCCGCGCGCTCGGCCGGGAGCGACTGCCAGACGCGCAGCCCGAGCGAGCCCTCCGCCGCGAGCCGCTGCCAGAAGCGCAGCGCGCCGAGCCAGCCGTCCTTGTCGTGCACGGCCGTCACGCCGCGCGAGGCCGCGAGCCTGATCCCGGCGCGCATCGCCTCGACGTACTCGTCGTCGGTCGTCTCGATGTAGCGGTCGCGGAAGTGCCAGCACGACTCCTCGCGCAGGACGCCGGACGGCTCGCCCCGCTCGTCGAGCTCGACCACGCCGCCCGGGACCTGCAGGTCGCCGTTCGCCCGTGCGAGCGCGGCCGAGTTGAGCCAGACCGAGTGCGAGTCGCGTGCCATCAGCGCGACCGGCCGCTCGGGCGCGATCGCGTCGAGGTCGTGCTTGGTCGGCTCGCGCGCAGGCGACCAGTCGCCGCTGCGCCAGCCGCGGCCGCGCATCCAGGCGCCCGTCGCGGTGTCGAGGGAGTCGCGCACGCGCGCGACGGCCTCCTCGACGGACGTCGTGCCCTCGAGCCGCACCTCGTTCTGCGCCAGCGCCCAGGTCGGGAAATGGACGTGCGAGTCGGTGAAGCCGGGGACGACGCAGCGTCCGCCGAGGTCGACCCGTTCCGGCCCCGGCAGCGCCGTCTCGTGCGCCGAGACGCCGCCGGCGACGAGCTCGCCCGCGATCGCGAGCGACCGGGCGAGCGGCAGTGCCGGGTCCATCGTGCGGACGACGCCGTTGTCGAGGATCACGCTGCGGGAGAATCTAGCCCGTGCTCGACGTCTTCGACCACGTCGGGGTCGCAGTCTCCGACCTGCCCGGCTCACTGCGGTTCTACGAACTCGCATTCGCGCAGCTCGGCTACGGCGAGCCCTACCGCGGCGACTGGTTCTACGAGTGGGAGGATCTCGCGATTGCGCAGGCAGGCGACGACCGCCCCGTGACGCGCAACCTGCACATCGCGCTGGTCGCCTCGTCGCGCGACGCGGTCGACGCGTGGTGGCGGGCAATGACGGCCGCCGGCCATCGGGACGACGGCGCGCCGGGGCCGAGGCCGCAGTACTCGCCTTCGTACTACGGAGCTTTCGTGCGCGATCCCGACGGGAACAGCGTCGAGGCCGTCCACCGCGACGAGCCCCGCGGGGGCGAGAACCGGATCGACCACCTCTGGATCCGCGTCCGCGATCTCGTCGAGTCGCGCCTCTTCTACGAGACGGTCGCGCCGACCGTCGGGCTACGGGTGCGCGACGGCTCGCCGACCCGGTTTCACGTCACCAGTGGCGGCCGTTCGTTTGCGCTGGTCCGAGAAGAGCCGGTGACCGAGAACGTCCATCTCGCCTTCCCGGCGCCCGACCGGGCGACCGTCGACGCCTTCCACCGAGCCGCCGTCGACGCCGGCTTCCGCGACAACGGTGGCCCAGGCGAGCGCGGCTACCACCCGGGCTACTAC
>DASSMZ010000155.1:0-16990 GCA_035688325.1 Gaiellaceae bacterium | reverse complement strand
GAAGCCCATCCTGCAGCTCGACGACGAGGTCCGACGCGGAGCGTTCGGAGATCCTGAGCTTGTCGGCGATCTCCTTCTCCAGAATCCCTCTGAGAGCGGGATCCCAACTTGGCCGTTCGTAGACGGCACCACCGGCGAACTTCCGTCGCGTCCGTCCAACGCGGAGTCGTGTCCAGTCGACGACGCGTAGCCGGAGCGTCCTCCAGGCCCAGTTCGAAGTTTCGCGCTGACCAACCTCGTGACGGTCTGCGACGATTGCCACCACGGTGAAGACAGGGGGGAGCGGGGCTCGACGGTCGACGCGCCCTGTCCACCCCGCGCCAGCCTTTCGCGAGAAACACTCCAGCCACGACCGCGGTTCTCGCGCAGCATGCTGAAGAACATCTCCGACGACGAGCTTCCGTTCGTCGAGGCCCGCTCTCGATGGCCGTAGGGCGAGTCTTCGAGTATCGGGATGTAGCAACACCAGACCTGCGCCGTCCCGCCGGGCGGAGCGAATCCCTGCGACCGAACCTATACGGGCTGGGGTTGAACGCGCAGGCGGCTGTTGAAAGCCTCGGTGGCCACGACGAGAGGTGACGCGCATGCCCGGAACGTCGCTCGGGATCTACGCCTTCGGATTTGTACTCGTGCTCTTCCTCATCTTTGCCTTTTCCTACGCGCTGACGGAGAAGAACCCGGACGGCATCCCCACAACGCCAAGACGCACCACGCCGCTCCAGCCGTCACAGCTCCGATCACCCGTCGCGCCCCAGCCGTCGCAAGCGACGAGCCCCGGCGCATCGCAGAACACAACAACCACGCCTTGAACGCCGTGCGGGACTAGCGGACCCGCGTCCGGCCATCGTGCCTGGAAGCCTCGAGCGAGGCGAGGTAGTCGCGCACCTGGATCGCCGGCCGCGAGCCTCCTTGCGATCGATGATCAGACAGCTTTCCACCGTCTGCTGCGATGCTGCTGGCCACGGCGCGAGCGTCTTCGAGCCCGAACTACGAGAGCAGGGCTTATGGCTCGAGCGGACGGATTTCCGCAAATGGGATCTCGGCGATCTCCTCAGGCTCGCAGCCGATGCCGGCTGGTTGCCGAAGAGCGGCGTGAGTCCGGACGAGATCGACTTCGCGCAGAAAGCGAAGCTCGGTGACGTCACGCCAAACGTGAAGCTCATGCGGAATCTCGTTCATGCCGGCGAGAACGAGCGCGTGAGCGCCCAACCGCACCCAGTCGCCCTGATCCCCCGGTGCGTCGGGTGCGGCCAGCTGTGGCTGCCGCGGGACACCGACCACCGGCAGGCGCACTGGCGGTCGACGTGCTGGGACGACCTCCTCTTCTACTGCTCGGCCTGCGCGAAGCGCGAGTCGGAGTAGTCGCGACAAGAACCACCAGCACGAGGGATCGCGGCGCCGCCGGTTCAGGACGACGGTGTACCTAGATATGCGGCTCTTTAGATATGCGGCCTTTTCTTCGCATGCGGCAGGTGGAGGAGGTGAATCGGATGCGGTCATTCACCTCCCTCTGGCGCGAGGACGGTGAGACGCTGGCGTACGAGGTCGTGACGCTGGCGCTGATCATCTTCGCCATCTTCGGCGTGCTCTCGCTCCTCCACCGCCTCTAGCCGGCGGCGCGGCGTAGGCTCGCCGCGGCGACGTGCCCAACTGGCTCGAGATCCTCCTGCTGGCCGTCGCGTCGGCGTTCTGGCCGACGCTGATCGTCGTCGTCGTGGTCGCGTTGCGGCTCGACCACCCCATTCGGATCCTCGTCTTCTTCGTCGCGGGCGCGCTGCTGACGACGATCTCGATCGGGCTCGCGATCGTGTTCGCGCTCGACGGGACGAGCGTCGCCTCCGGCTCCAACCGCTCGGTCAGCGCCGGCATCTACCTCGTCGCCGGCGCGCTCTCGATACTGGCAGCGGGCGCGCTCTGGCGGTACGGCGGGCGCCCGCGCGAGCCGAAGCCGCCGAGAACGCAGCCTTCCCTCGCCGAGCGGTCGATCGAGCGCGGCGCGCCCGTCGCGTTCGCTGCCGGCGTCGTCCTCAACATCATCCCCGGCACTTTCCCGTTCGTCGCGCTCGTCGACATCGCCAAGCTGGACGTCGGCGACGCCGCCAAGGTCGCGGCCGTCGTCGTCTTCTACGTGATCATGCTCGCGTTCGCAGAGGTGCCGATCGTCGCGTACGCGATCGCCCCGGAGCGGACGATCGCCGCGACGACTGCGTTCAACGAGTGGCTCGCGCGCAACGGCCGGCGCGTGGCGGCCGTCGTCCTCGCGGCCGTCGGCGCGTACCTGGTCGTCCGCGGCCTGGTGAAGCTCTAGGGTCGCGCGCCCAGCTCGGCTAGCAGCGGGCGGGTATCGAGCGGCTCGAAGCCGATCCGGCCGGCGATCTCCTCGCTGGACGGCCTCGTCCCCTCGCGGAACAGCTCCCGCAGGCGGTCGCCCGTGGCCGCGCTCGCCCACCACTCGTCACCGACCTCGCGCTCGAGAAACGAGCGCAGCTGCGCGGCGCGGATCCACGCGCGCAGGTAGTCCGCCGAGTAGAAGCCGGCGTCCATGTCGGACAGGTAGCCCTCTCGCCGGTACTCGAAGCCGGTCGCGGCGGTGAGCCGCTCGGCGTAGCCCGCCTCCGTGCCGCCGTCGTCGGCGAAGCGGCCCCAGAAGTCGAGCTCGAACCGCAGCTTCGCCGCGTAGCGGCGGAAGAGCAGCGCCTCCATGAAGACCGTCGCCTCCGCGTTCTCCTGCGCCTCGGCGTCGGAGAGGCCGAAGTACCGCGCGTGCCAGCCGGGCTGCCGCGAGATCGCCTCGACGATGTACGAGTAGATCTCGGTCAGCGCGTGGTCGCGCGAGACGTTGCGGAAGGTGTACGGGAGCGACGGGTCGCAGCCGGCGTAGTGCAGCGCGTGCCCGGCCTCGTGCAGGAAGGCCTGGTAGTCGTGCAGCCCTCCCTGCGCGCGCGTGATCAGGTGCACGACCTCGGGCGGATCGGCGGGAATCACGCAGGCGCGCGGCGACTTCTGGGGCCGGTCGTCGAGGTCGAGCTTGATGTTCGGCTCGTGCTCGAGGTCGAAGCCGAGCCGCGCGAGCGTGTCCATGCAGACGGGGACCGCCTGCTCCCGGGTGTAGATCGCCTCGAGCGGCGAGAGCCGGCGCAGATACGCGACGTGCGAGGAGCTCGGCACCTCCTCGCGCTCCGATCCGAGCAGCTTCTCGAGCCAACGCTCCTTCAGCTGGGCGTAGACGTCGGTGGCAGCCTCGCTGGCGGCGGCCAGCTCGCGCTCGAGCTCGCGGACGGAGATGCGCTTCTCGTCCTCGGTCCGCTCGATCGGGTCCGCGATCCGGCTGACGTCGGCCTCGAGCTCCTCGAATGCTCGCAGCACCTCGAGCCGCTCGTCGTTGAACGTCGCCGAGACCGCCGTCGCGAGCCTGCCGAGCTCGTCGCGGTCGGCGTAACCCGGCAGCACCGCGAGCTGCGCCTGGGCCGTGCGCAGCGGCAGCTGCTCGCCCTTGAACTCGACGCGGGCCGCGAGAATCGCGTTCTCGAGCCGGTCCTCGCGCTCGGCGAGCGCGGCGGCCATCACGCCCGCCTCGCAGGTCTTGCGGAGGCGGTACAGCCGCTCGCGCTCGTCGCCCTCGGGCGCTTCGCCTTCGGCCTCGCGCAACGCTTCGAGCTGGTCGCGCGTGAAGAGCTCCGCGTAGCGCGCGACGATCTCGGCGCGCTCGGACACCTCCTTCTCGCCGACCCGGACGGCGCGGCCCTCCTCGGCGCGCTCGAACAGATAGCGCTGGAGGCGCGACTCGTAGTCGGCCGGCTTGAGCACGGCGGCCACGCTCATAGGCGGCGGAATCTACCTGTGCGGCGCGAGCCGGCGCACGACGTCCAGCAGCTGCTCCAGCCGGAACGGCTTCGGCACGATCCCGTCGGCCTCGGCCATCGTCCCGGCGTCGAGCATGGCGCTCCCGGTGAAGAGTACGACCGGCGAGCCGTGGTCCCGCGCACGCAGCGAGCGCATCAGCGCCAGGCCGTCGTCGGCGCCGATGTGGATGTCGAGCAGGAACAGGTCGATCTCGCCGGCGTCGACTGCGTCCTCGGCGGCGGCGACGCTTCCTGCCTCGAGCACGTTGTAGCCCTCGAGCTCGAGGTTGACACGGCAGAGCAGCCGCAGCGAGTCGTCGTCGTCGACGATCAGGATCGTCGGCTGCCGCACCTGGAAATCCTTTTCGGTCACGCCGTACCCGTTTCCCTCATTCGACCGTTTTACTACTCAGAAATGGTAAAGGCAGCTGACGGACTCCCCCAGCCTACGCCGCTCTTCCGGCGGCGCGCCTGGCTCGCCTTTCAGCGCGCGCTCGACCCGCTCGCGCCGCCGCGGCCGCTTCCTTCGAGCCGGGCCAGCGACTCCTCGCGGCCGAGGAGCTCGAGCGACTCGAACAACCCCGGCGACACCTTCGACCCGGTCACCGCGACGCGGATCGGCTGAAACGTCTCGCGCGGCTTGAGCCCGAGCCGCTCCGCCAGCCCGCGGAGCGCGACCTCGATCTGCTCGGCCTCGAACGGCTCGACTCCCGCGAGCGTCTCCGCCGCCGCCGGCAGCACCTGCCCGTCGACCTCGCCCTCCGGCGCGATCCGGGCGAAGAAGAAGCCGGCGTAGGCCGGAAACTCCCCGAGCGTCTCGATCTTCGCCTGCACGAGCGGCGCCGCCCGGCGGATCAGCTGCTCGTCCCACTCGTACCCACGCTCGCGCAGGTACTCGACGAGCCGGTCGGCGTACTCTTCCGGCGGCAGCGCGCGCAGGTACACGCCGTTCATCCAGCCGAGCTTGGCGTAGTCGAAGACCGCCGGGCTGGGGACCACGCGGTCGAGCGAGAAGCGCTCCACGAGCTCCTCGACCGACATGATCGTGGTCCTGTCGTCGTAGCTCCAGCCGAGCAGCGCCAGGAAGTTGACGAGCGCCGGCGGGTAGTAGCCCTGCGCGCGGAAGTCGTCGACCGTCACCGATCCGTGCCGCTTCGAGAGCGCCCTGCCGTCGGCGCCGAGCACGTGCGAGACGTGCGCGTAGACCGGAACGTCGGCGCCGATCGCGCGGATCAGGTTGATCTGCTTCGGCGTGTTCGAGATGTGGTCCTCGCCGCGGATCACGTGCGTGATGCCGTCCCAGACGTCCTCGAGGGGCGAGGCGAAGTTGTACGTTGGGCGACCGTCGGAGCGGACGATGACGAGGTCGTCGAGCTTCTCGTTCGGCACCTCGACCCGACCCCTGACGACGTCGTCCCAGGCTGTGGCGCCCTCGTCGGGCATTCGGAAGCGGACCGCGCCCTCGTCCTCGTAGGCCCTGCCCTCGGCGAGCAGGCGTCGGGCGACGTCGACGCACTCCTGCTGCCGGTCGAGCTGGAAGGTGACATCGTCGTCCCACTGCAGGCCGAGCCAGCGCAGCGACTCCTGGATCTGCTCGGTCGCCTCGGCGACCTCACGGCTCGTGTCGGTGTTCTCGATCCGGAGTCGGAACTCGCCGCCCTCGTGTCGCGCGAACAGCCAGTTGAAGAGCGCGGTGCGGACGTTGCCGATGTGCAGGAAGCCCGTCGGGCTCGGCGCCATGCGGACGCGGACACTCACGCCGGTAGCGTAGTCGCGTGCCCGGGGCTGTCCTCACCCAGCGCGATCTGAACCGCTCGACGCTCGCGCGCCAGCTGCTGCTGCAGCGGGCGAAGCTGCCCGTGCCGACGGCGCTCCGGCGCGTCGCCGGGCTGCAGGCGCAGCTCGGCTCGGCACCGTACCTCGGGCTCTGGTCGCGGCTCGAGGGCTTCCGCCGCGAGTCGCTCGAGCGCGCGCTGCTCACGGGCAAGGCCGCGCGCGGCGTGCTGATGCGCGGGACCGTCCACGTCGTCGCGGCGGCCGACTACGGCCCCTTCGCCGCGGCGCTCGACGTCGCGCCGCCGGGATGGGTGACCCCGGAGGCCGACGCGGATGCCGTGCGCGTCACGGCCGCGCTGCGCGAGTTCGCGTCCGAGCCGCGGACGCGGACCGAGGTGCTCGACTGGCTCGACCAGGAGCACGCCGTCGACTCGGTCGGCACGACCGGCGTCTGGTACGCGCTGCGGCTGCGCGCCCGGATCGCGCACGCGCCCGAGTCGAGCCTCTGGAGCTCGCCCATCCACAACCCGAGGTTCGTCGCGCTCCCGCACGACGAGCTCGACGGCGAGGCCGCCCGCGCCCAGCTTCTGCGCCGCTACCTCGCCGCCTTCGGGCCGGCGACGCGGGCGGAGATCGCTGGCTGGTCAGGGATGAAGGTCCGCAACTTCGCCCACCTGCTCGACGGCCTCCACGTCCTCCGCGACGACCGCGGCCGCCAGCTGGTCGACCTTCCAGGCGCGCCGCGCCCCGGGGGCGACACACCGGCGCCGGTGCGCTTCCTGCCGAAGTTCGACAACGTCCTGCTCGACCGCGCGCGCGTGCTCCCGGACGAGTACCGGAGGCTGATCGTGCGCAAGAACGCCGACGTCCAGCCGACGTTCACCGTCGACGGCTACGTCGCGGGGATCTGGCGCGTCGAGCAAGGTCGCGTCGTGACGGAGGCCTTCGCGCCGCTGCCGCGAGCGGCGATGCGCGAGCTCGCGGACGAGAGCAAGCGGCTCGAAGCGTGGTTGGTCGACAAGTAAGTGCATCGACCGGTCGTTTCGGACGGTTGCGCGCCAAGCCGCGCAACCTGGAGGCGGCGTCGCAAGCACCGCCTTAGAGCGTGGCTCGGGTAGCGTCGGCGGCGTGCTCCTCGGCGGCCACTGCTCGGGCGGGATCAAGAAGGCGCTCGAGAACGCGCACGCGTTCGGAATGGACGCCGTGCAGCTGTTCGCGCAGAGCCCGCGCACGTGGCGCTTCCCCGAGCACGACCCCGCCGATCTGAAGGCGTTTCGCGCGCGGCGCGAGGAGCTCGGCATCGGCGCCGTCTCGATCCATGCCCTCTACCTGATCAACCTCGCGAGCCCGAAGGACGACATCTTCGAGAAGAGCGTCGCGACGCTCCGCTCGACGGTCGACACCGCCTGCGCGATCGGTGCCGAGGCCGTCGTCTTCCACGTCGGCTCTCATCTCGGCTCCGGCTTCGAGGCCGGGCTCGAGCGTGTGGTGCCGGCTCTGCAGCTCGTGCTCGAGCGCTGCGACGACGCCACGTGGCTCTGCATGGAGAACTCGGCCGGGACGGGCGGCACGATCGGGCGGTCGCTCGAGGAGCTGGCCGCGCTCTACGAGGCCCTCGACCACCACCCGCGCCTCGGCGTCTGCCTCGACTCCTGCCACCTCTACGCCTCCGGCTACGACGTCACCAAGCCGACGGAGCTCGACCGGGTCGTCGACGAGGTCGACCGGGCGTTCGGCCTCGACCGGCTGCGCGTGCTCCACGTGAACGACTCGAAGACGCCGCTCGGCTCGAACCGCGACCGCCACGACAACATCGGCGACGGGCTGATGGGCGAGAAGCTGGCCGTCTTCCTCGGCCACCCGAAGCTGCGGGGCCTGCCCGCGCTGCTCGAGGTTCCGGGCGCAGACGGCCACGGGCCAGACGCCGAGCAGATGAAGAGGCTGCGAACGCTCTACGCGAAGGCTACGAAGCGATCCGCGCGAAGATCCGGAACGAAGGCTCGCCGACCGGCAGCTCGTGGAACTCGGGGTTGAGGCAGCCGAGCTCGTCGGTTCGTCCTTCGTAGCACGGCTCGACCTCGACGCGGCACATCGGCAGCGCGGGGGCCGTCGCCCGCACCGCGCCGAACCCGCTGCGCGTCGACTCGGCCGCGCGGAGCAGGTCGAAGTCGATCTCGACCTCGAAGACGCGCATCACACAGCCCATGTACGTGTGCCCGAACTCCTCGTAGGAGTACACGAACGGGCATCCGCGATCGACGCACGCGCCGGGGTACACGACCTTGTCGCAGTGGACGCCGCAGCGGCGGCACTCGACTTCGTCCTGAGGGCGGAGCGGAAGCTCGGTCGGCTGGGCGGCCGCCTGCTCACGTGTCTCCATGACTGGATTGTGTGTGCAGCGGAGTGCACTCCGCAAGACTTGACAAGCCGCGTATTGGCGGCTAAGTCGCCAGGCGCCGCGCGATGTTCAGCACGTCGAGCTGCGTGAACGCCTGGTGGTCGGGCTCGGCGCCGTCGGGGTGCTGGTCGGCCCGGTACCAGAGCGCCTGAACCGTCGTCATCCCGACCTCGGCCGCGCCGCGGACGTCCTCGAACAGACGGTCGCCCACGAAGAGCGCGTCCTCGGGCGCAACGCCGAGCGCCTCCAGCGCACGCTCGAAGATCGCGGGGTGCGGCTTGCGGACGCCGACCTCGGACGAGAAGACGCTGAAGTCCAGTCGCTCCTCGATCCCCATCCGCTCGAGGTCGCGGTGCAGCAGCCGGCCGGGGTCGAAGGCGTTCGAGACGAGTGCGAGCCTGAGCCCGCGCTCGCGCAGCGCCTCGAGCAGCGGATGCGTGTGCGCCGACAGCCTGCGTGCCGGCTCCCACGCCTCGTGCTCCGCCTCGAGGAACCGGTCCAGCTCGGCCTCGTCGACCGTGATGCCGAAGTCGCCGAGGAGCCGCCGCACGAGCTGCGGGTACTCGATCTCCTCGATGATGCCCGGCGCCCAGAAGAGCGGCTCGTACTCCTCGCGGAAGTGCTCCGTCAGCCCCGGCTTCCCCTCGCTCCCGATGGCCGCGAGCCCGGCGCGGTGCCCGGCGGCCACCAGCTCGGGCGCGTACGCGAACTCCATCAGCGTGTCGCCCCAGTCGAAGAGCACGGCCTGCAACATCGGTGGATAGGGTAAAGCGGTGGGCCGCAAGCTCCTCTGGGGTGGGCTCGTGCTGGCCCCGATCACCCTCGTCCTGCGCTACGTCGTCGACGTCGGCGACACCGCGCTGTTCGTCGTCGCGGCCGCCGCGCTCGTCCCGCTGGCGTGGCTGATCGGCGAGGCGACCGACCACGCGGCGGAGCACACGGGGCCGGGCATCGGCGGCTTCCTCAACGCGAGCTTCGGCAACGCGCCCGAGCTGATCATCGCGCTCTTCGCCGTCAACGCCTCGCTGCCCAACGTTGTGCGCGCGTCGCTGATGGGCAGCGTCGTGTCGAACATCCTGCTCGTGCTCGGTTTCGCGCTGATCTTCGGCACCGAGCCGCACGACAGCAAGCCGCTCGACCGGGTCTCGCTCCTGCTGCAGCTCGGGCTCGTGCTGGTGGCCTCGGTCGCGTTCCTGGTGCCGTCGGTGCCGGGCTGGACGGGCAACGCGGATCGGCACTCGCTCGCCGTCGCGACGATCCCGGTCGCGATCGCGCTGCTGCTGCTCTACCTCGCCGTCACGGTCCGGGGGCTGCGACGGCACGCGCGGCTGCACGAGGAGAGCGGTTACGAAGCGGCCGCCGGCGGGTGGTCGCTGTCGGTCTCGCTCGCGACGCTGGGCGCGGCCACGGTCGCGACGGCGCTGATCAGCGAGACGCTCGTCCACTCGCTGCACGCCTTCGCGAACGCGGCCGGCCTGTCCGAGTTCTTCATCGCCGCGGTGATCGTCGCGATCGTGGGGAACGCCGCCGAGCACGGCGGCGCGATCGTGATCGCCCACCGCGGCAATTTGAAGCTGGCGACCGAGATCGCCGTCTCGTCGAGCGCGCAGGTGGCGCTGCTGGTCACGCCGGCCGTCGCGCTGCTCTCGTGGGTCGTCCGCCCGGCGCTGCCGCTCGCGTTCCGTCCGATCGAGCTCGCTGCGATGGGCGGCTCGGCGGCCCTCGTCGCGCTGCTGCTCGCGGACGGCCGCGGCAAGCGCTGGGAAGGGTGGCTGCTCGTCGCCGTGTACGTCGGCGTGGCGCTCGGCTTCCTCGCCGCCGGCGACCGCTGAGCCGTTCGCTCGTGCTGCGGCGGCGGGATTGTGACGCTTTCGTCACAGTCGTTGACAGACACATGCGCCGGCGCCGGATACGCTCGCCTCGGGGAGGAGGCCGGGCGAACCGAACTACGGACGCTAGTCGGGCGAGGCGCCGAAGGTCTCCGGGACACGCGTAAACGGGTACGTCGCCCAGTACAGCCGTACGACCTCCCCTGCGACGTCGCGCACGACTCGCAGCAGCTCGCCGCGCTCGCGGCCGGAGACGACGCGGTAGGCGTCCTCGCCCTCGGCCTCGAACACCGACGGCGCGCGCCCGGCGGGCGCGCCTGCGAGCCGGGCCTCGAGCTTGCCGTCCCGCCAGCTGAAGATCGTCTCCGCCCCCTCCGACCACCAGCGGCCGAGGAGCGGCTCGATCTCCGCCGGCGGCGCCTCCTCGGGGGCCCACGGCTCGAGCGCGGGCGGCAGCTCCTCCAGTGCCGCCTCGGCGAGGTCGATGCCGGTCTTGCTGAGCCCGTCCCACGTCCCCGAGTTCGTCAGCACGACGGCGCCCGTCCGGTCACGGCGTGAGTAGACGAGGATCGAGACGAAGCCCGGGAACCCGCCGGTGTGGCCGCCGAAGACGCGCTCTCCACGCCGCCACAACTCGATCCCGAGCCCCCAGCCGAGCGTCCAGTCCGGCTCCGCCATGATCTGCAGGTCGTGCATCTCGGCGGCGGACGCCGCCTTCAGCACGGACTCGTCGGGGTCGCAGAGGAACGAGCCCCAGCGCGCGAGGTCGGACGCCGTGCTGTAGAGGCCGGACTCGCCCCCCTTGCCGCCGAGCTCGAGCACCGGCTCGCGCCGCACCGCGTCCGAGTACGGCTCGACGAAGTACGGCAGCGCCGCGGTCTCTCCTGGCCCCCACGTCGTCCGCTCGAGCCCGACCGGGCCGAGCAGGCGCTCCGCGACGTACTCGTGGAAGGGCCGGCCGGAGCGCCGCGCGACGACGTGCCCGAGCAGCGAGTACGCGAGGTTCGAGTAGTGCCACGCGGTCGACGGCGGCAGCACCTGCTCCGCTTCAGGCAGCAGCTCCAGCAGCTCTCGCTCGTCCGGGAATCGGAGCGTCTCCCAGACGGCGCCCGGCGGCTCGCGCTGCAGCCCCGACGCGTGCGAGAGGAGGCGCCGCAGCGTCGGCGCGCCGTGCGCCGCCTCCGGCAGGTGCCGCGAGAGCGGATCCTCGAGGTCGAGCCGACCGGCGTCGCGCAGCTGCAGGATCGACGCGGCGGTGAAGGTCTTGGTGATAGACGCGCATGCGTACTGGGTGTCGGCGGTCGCGTCCCGGCGCTGCTCGACGTCCGCGAGCCCGACCGCGTCGCTCCATTCGAGCTCCTTGCCGCGGAAGACGGCGGCGCTCACGCTCGGCAGCCGTCCCGACCGCTGCGCCTCGAGGACGAGGCGACGGAAGCGCTCAGGCGGGAGCAAGCGCTCCCAGCGCGCGCGGGATCAGCTCGGTCGCGCGCTCGATGTCGTCGTCGGAGACGTCGAGGTGCGTGACCGCGCGCACGCGCGTCGGGTGCATCGTCATCGAGAGCCCGACACCCTGCTCCGCGAGCCGCGCGAGCGCGTCCTCGGGCGTCAGCCCCAGCGGCCCGACGTCGACCTGGACGAAGTTCGTCTCGACCTGCTCGAGGTCTACCGGCACCCCGGCCGCGACCAGGCCCTCGGCGAGGCGCCGGGCCCGGGCGTGGTCGTCCGCGAGCCGCTCGACGTTGTGCTCGAGCGCGTAGACGCCGGCTGCCGCCACGATCCCGGCCTGCCGCATCGCGCCGCCGAACAGGTGCTTCAGGCGCCGCGCCTTCGCCATCAGGTCCGGCGAACCGGCGACGAGCGCTCCGAGCGGACAGCCGAGGCCCTTCGACAGGCAGAGCGTGACGGTGTCGAAGCGGCGGCCGATCTCCGCAGCCGGCATCCCGAGCGCGACCGCGGCGTTGAACACCCGCGCGCCATCGAGGTGCAGGCGCAGGTCGAGCTCCCGAGCCGTCCGGACGACGCCGTCGAGCTCGTCCGGCTGCCACACACGCCCGCCCGACTGGTTGTGCGTGTTCTCGACGGAGACGATCCGCGTCGCGGGCGTGTGGGTCGCGTCGCCGAGCCGGACCGTCTCGCGCAGCTGCTCCGGCGTGAAGCGGCCGTTCGCGGTGGCCAGCTGGCGCGTCATCAGCCCGGCATGCACCGCGGGGCCTCCGAGCTCGGAGACGAAGATGTGCGAGTTCCTCTCGGCGACCACCTCGTCGCCGGGCTCGCCGAGCACCCGTAGCGCGATCTCGTTCGCCATCGTCGCGGTCGGCACGAACACCGCCTCCGGCTGACCGAGCACGTCGGCGGCACGGCGCTCGAGCTCGTTCACGGTCGGGTCCTCCCGCCGCTGCTCGTCGCCGACCTCGGCGGCCGCGATCGCCGCGCGCATCTCCGGCGACGGCTTCGTCTTGGTGTCGGAACGGAGGTCGATCATCAGACTCCCTTCGGCGCCTCGGCGCCCGCCGCCGCCGGCTCGGCCGAGAGGTCGGGATGGTCGTCGAAGCCGTAGCGCACGACCGCGCGCTTCGCCGCCTTGACCTCGTCGAGCCGCCCGACGACCTCCTCGTGCGGCGCCGTCTTCGCCAGCTCCGGGTCCTCCTCCGCCTCGCGGGCGATCGCGAGCATCGCGTCCGCGAAGGCGTCGAGCGTCTCCTTCGCCTCGGTCTCGGTCGGCTCGATCATCAGCGCCTCGGGCACGACCAGCGGGAAGTAGATCGTCGGCGGGTGGAAGCCGTAGTCCATCAGCCGCTTGGCGACGTCGAGCGCCGTCACGCCGTGCGCGCGCTTCTGGCGGCGGGCCGAGAGCACGAACTCGTGCATGCAGAGCCGGTCGAACGGCAGCTCGTACGCATCGCGGAGGCGCGCCAGCACGTAGTTCGCGTTCAGGACGGCCGCCTCGGACATCTCCCGCAGGTGCGGGCCGTAGGCGCGGATGAACGCGTAGGAGCGGACGAAGACGCCGAACGGCCCCAGGAAGCCGCGCACCTTGCCGATCGACTTCGGCCGGTCGTAGTCGAGCCGGTAGCGCTCGTCGTCCCGCACGACGGCCGGAGCGGGCAGGAACGGCTCGAGCCGCCTGGCGACCGCGATCGGGCCGCCGCCGGGGCCGCCGCCGCCGTGCGGCTGCGAGAACGTCTTGTGCAGGTTGATGTGGACGATGTCGAAGCCCATGTCGCCGGGCCGCGAGATGCCGCAGACGGCGTTCAGGTTGGCGCCGTCGTAGTACATGAGCGCGCCGGCGCCGTGGAAGATCCGCTCGATCTCCTCGATGTTCTCGTCGAAGAGGCCGAGCGTCGACGGGTTCGTCAGCATCAGCCCGGCGGTGTGCTCGTCGACCTTCTCGCGCAGGTCGTCGACGTCGATGTTCCCGCGCGGGTCGGTCTTCACGTGCGTGAGCTCGTAGCCGGCCATCGTCACGCTTGCCGGGTTCGTGCCGTGCGCCGTGTCGGGAATCACCACCTTGCGCCGCTGCCCGGCCTCACCGCGGTCGGCGAAGTAGGCGCGGAAGAGCATCAGGCCCGTGACCTCGCCCTGCGAGCCCGCCGCCGGCTGAAGCGAGACGGCGTCGAGCCCCGTGATCTCCGCCAGGGCCTCCTGCAGCTCCCAGCAGAGTCGCAGCGCACCCTGGGCGCCGTCCTCCTCCTGGTGCGGGTGGAGGTCACGGAAGCCCGGCAGCGCCGCGAGCCGCTCGTTGATCCGTGGGTTGTGCTTCATCGTGCAGGAGCCGAGCGGGTAGAAGCCGGTGTCGATCCCGAAGTTGCGGCGCGAGAGCTCGGTGAAGTGGCGGACGAGATCGGGCTCGGCCAGCTCCGGCAGCCGCGGCGGCGTCTCGCGACGGAGGTCGCTCGGCAGCTCCGGCGTGGTGAGCCCGTCGGGCCTCGGCGGCCTGCCTGCGCGGCGGCCGCGCTGCGACTTCTCGTAGAGCAGCTTCACGCGCCCACCTCGTCCAGCACCTCCGCCAGGCGGTCGAGCTCGGCCGTCGTCCGCTTCTCGGTCAGCGCGACGAGCAGCACGTCGTCCATCCCGGGGTAGTCGCGGCCGAGCGGATAGCCGGGATGGACGCCGCGCTCGCGCGCCGCGCGGACGACCTCCTGCGCGGGCCGTCCGACGCGCACGGCAAACTCGTTGAATGTTGTCGTATCGGCAAACGCGAGCGGTCGCCCGAGCCGCTCCTTCGCGTGCTCGGCGAGTGCCATGCAGGTCTCCGCCACCTCCCTGAGCCCCTCCGGCCCGAGCCACGACAGGTAGACGAGCCCGCCGAGCGCGAGCAGCGTCTGGTTGGTCGTGATGTTCGACGTCGCCTTCTCGCGCCTGATGTGCTGCTCGCGGGTCTGGAGGGTCAGCACGTAGCCGCGTTTCCCCGCGGCGTCGGTCGTCTCGCCGACGATCCGGCCGGGCATTCGTCGGATGAACTCGGTACGCGCGGCCAGGAAGCCGTAGTGCGGCCCGCCGTACGAGAGGTAGTTGCCCGCCGGCTGGCCCTCGCCGACGGCGATCGCGCAGCCGTAGTTCCCCGGCGCCTCGAGCACCCCGAGCGAGATCGGGTCGACGTGGGCGACCGGAAGCGCCTCGGCGTCGTTCGCGGCGGCCGCGAGCTCGGGCGCGGGCTCGAGCACGCCGAAGAAGTTCGGCTGCTGGAAGATCACGCACGCCGCGTCCGTCGCCGCCCGGCGCAGCTCGTCTGGGTCGGTCGCGCCGTCGCGATGCGGCACCTCGACCACCTCCAGGCCGAAGCCGGGGGCGTACGTCTTCACGACCTGGCGCACCTGCGGGTTCGTCGCCTCCGTGACGACGACCTTCGAGCGACCCGTCGCGTGCTTGGCGACGAAGCAGGCGTCGGCGGCGACCGTCGTCCCGTCGTAGCCGGAGGCGTTCGAGACGTCCATGCCGGTCAGCTCGCAGATCGCCGTCTGGTACTCGAAGATCGACTGCAGAACGCCCTGGCTGAGCTCGGGCTGGTACGGCGTGTACGCCGTCAGCAGCTCGCCGCGCTGGAGTACCGCGTCGACGATCGCCGGGACGTAATGGTCGTACATGCCGGCGCCGAGGAACGAGATCTCTGCGCCGACGTGGACGTTCTCCGCCGCGAGCGACTCGAAGTACGCGGTCAGCTCCTGCTCGGTCAGCGCCGGCGGCAGGTCGAGCTCTCGCCGCAGCCGGACGCCCTCGGGCAGGTCCGCGAACAGCTCCTCGACCGAGGCGACGCCGATCTCCCCGAGCATCGCCTCCCGGTCGGCGGCGGTCAGCGCGAGGTAGCTCACCCCTGCTCGGCCACGTGCTGCTTGTACGCCTCCACGTCCATCAGCGCGTCCGCCTCCGACGGGTCGCTCAGCCGCACGCGCACGAGCCAACCGGCGGCGTACGGGTCGTCGTTCACCGTCTCCGGTGCGTCGGCGACCGCACGGTTGACCTCGACGATCTCGCCCGACAGCGGCGCGATCACGTCCGAGACCGCCTTGACCGACTCGACCTCCGCGTACGCCTCGTCCTTCGTCACCCTCGACCCTTCCTCCGGCGCCTCGAAGTGCACGAGCTCGCCGAGCGCGTCGGCCGCGAACCAGGTGATCCCGAACGTCGCCTCGCCGTCCTCGACTCGCGCCCAGTCGTGCTCCGGGTGGTAGCGCAGGTCGTCGGGGTAGCTCTCCGCCGCCGCCATCACGTCTCCTCTCGGGTGTAGATCGGCTTCTTGACGACGCGGGCGCGCCGCTGCCGCCCGCGGACGTCGATCGTCAGCTCCGTCTCCGGCTGCGCCAGCGCGGCGGGCACGTAGCCCATGCCGATCCCGCGCTCGAGCATCGGCGAATGGGAACCCGAGGTGACCGTGCCCCCCTCGACGATCGGCATGCCCTGCCGCGGGATCCCGCTCTCTTCCATCACGAAGGCCGCGAGGCGGCGCTCCGGCCCGGCGTCCTTGATCCGGCGCAGCTCGTCCGCCCCGGTGAACTCGGTGTCGAGCGCGCAGACCCAACCGAGCCCGGCCGAGACGGCGTCGGTGTCCGGCGAGATGTCGTTGCCGTGCAGCGGGTAGCAGACCTCGAGCCGCAGCGTGTCGCGCGCGCCGAGGCCGCACGGCACGACGCCGCGCGAGAGCACCTCGTCCCAGAGCCGGGCCGCGTCGCCGGCGTCCACGAGCAGCTCGACGCCGACCTCGCCGGTATAGCCGGTGCGATTGACGACGCAGGCGATGCCGCCGACCTCGCCGTCGCGGAACGTGAACGCCGGCGCCTCGCTCAGGCCGAGCCGCTCCAGCGACTGCGGCCCCTGGACGGCGATCAGCGCGTAGTCGTCGGAGACGTCTCGCACCTCGGCGCCGTCGATCTCCCGCACGCGCAGCCACGCGAGGTCGGCCTCGCGGTTGGCGGCGTTGACGATCAGCAGGTACCGCGCGGGCGTGAGCTCGTAGACGATCAGGTCGTCGACGATCCCGCCGCGCTCGGTCGTCAGCAGCGTGTACTGCGCGAGCCCCGGCTCGAGCCGGTCGACGTCGTTCGAGAGCACGCCCTGCAGGAACTCGCGCGCGCGGGCGCCCTCGACGACGACCTCGCCCATGTGCGAGACGTCGAACGCGCCGGCGTCCCCCCGGACGGCGCGGTGCTCCGGAATGACCCCCTCGTACTGCACCGGCATCTCCCAGCCGGCGAACGGAACGAGGCGCGCGCCGAGGGCGACGTGGCGCCCGTAGAGCGGCGTTCGCAGCAGCGTCTGCATCGCGCGCTGATGCTACTCAGTCGGAAAAGGGAGCCGCCCCGGCTTCGACTGCGTAGTCGACGCCGGGGCGGCTGGACCGGGTCATCGCGGGTCAACCGCTACGGTCGACCCGAGAGGGCACAGCGATCATTGCCGCACCGAGACACGCCTAAACATCGATCGCGGAATCGTCAGTCGCGCAGGAACGACGGCACTTCGAGCACGTCGTCGGTGAGCTCGAAGCGCTCGGACGGCTGCTCGCGCTGCTCGCCCTCACGGCGTTCCTCCGCCGCCTCCTCGGGCCGGCGGCGGCGGCGCAGCCGCGACGGGCCGAAGCCGGTCGCGATCACCGTCACGCGAACCTCGTCGCGGAGGCTCTCGTCGATCACGGCGCCGAAGATCACGTTCGC
>DASSMZ010000135.1:0-4610 GCA_035688325.1 Gaiellaceae bacterium | reverse complement strand
GCCGCACAGGAGCAGCGCCGCTGCGAGCCCGTCGCCGGTCACGTGGTCGCGCAGGTAGACGATGTGGCCGGACTGCTCGCCGCCGAGCACGCCGCTCTCCCGGCGGAGCGCCTCGAGCACGTAGCGGTCGCCGACGTCGGTTGTGACGACGCGGACGCCGTGCTCCGCCGCGAGCCGGTGGAGGCCGAGGTTGGCCATCACGGTCACGGCGACGAGGTCGACCTCGAGGTGCAGCATCAGGATCGCCAGGATCTGGTCGCCGTCGACCACCTCGCCGCGCGCGTCGACCGCGAGCATGCGGTCGCCGTCGCCGTCGAAGGCGATGCCGAGGTCGGCGCCGGCCGCCGGCACGGCGGCCTGCAGGGCGGCGAGGGCGGTCGCGCCGCAGCCGACGTTGATGTTCGAGCCGTCCGGCGCCGAGCCGATCGCCGACACCTCCGCGCCGAGCCGCTCGAACGCGGCCGGCGCGATCCCGGAGTACGCGCCGTTGGCGCAGTCGACGACGATCGTCAGGCCGGAGAGGTCGGTGCCGAAGCGCTCGACGACGTGGTCGAGGTAGCTGTCCGTGGCGACGCCGACGTGGTCGATCTGGCCCGGCTTGCCCGCGGAAGGCGCGTCGAAGAGCGCCTCGATCTCCTCCTCCGCCTCGTCGGTGAGCTTGCGGCCGTCGCCGTCGAAGAGCTTGACGCCGTTGTACTCGGGCGGATTGTGCGAGGCCGAGATCACGGCGCCGAGGTCGAGCGCGAGCAGCGCGACCGCGGGCGTCGGAAGCACGCCCGCGAGCACGGCGTTCCCGCCGGCCGCGACGACGCCGCGCCCGAACGCCTCCTCGAGCTCCTCGCCGGAGCCGCGCGTGTCGCGGCCGACGAAGACGCGCCCGCCGCGCGACCAGATCGTCGCTGCGCGGCCGAGCCGCTCGACGAGCTCGGGCGTCAGGTCCTCGCCGACGACTCCGCGGACACCGTCAGTTCCGAAATAGCGTCTTGGCACGGCGGCGGAGAGTACCCGCGGCAGGCGTTTCGTCGCCGCGGCGCGTCGAGGGTGCGCGTCAGCGCTTGCTGAACTGCGGCGCCTTGCGCGCCTTGTGCAGGCCGGCCTTCTTGCGCTCGACGATCCGCGCGTCGCGCGTCAGGAAGCCGGCGCGCTTGAGCGGCACGCGCAGCTCGGGGTCGGCGTCGACGAGCGCGCGGGCGATCCCGTGCCGAACGGCGCCGGCCTGGCCGGTGGGGCCCCCGCCGTGCACGCGCACGCGGACGTCGAACGTCCCCTCGACGCCTGCGACCTTGAGCGGCGCCAGCGCCAGCTCGCGGTGCGTCGCGCGGGGGAAGTACTGCTCGATCGTGCGGCCGTTGAACCAGGTCGTGCCGTCGCCGGGCCGGAGGATCACGCGCGCGACCGAGGTCTTGCGCTTGCCGGTTCCCCTGTACTGCGCCAGCTCGCTCATCAGGTCTTCAGCTCCAGCTCCTGCGGTGCCTGCGCCTCGTGCGGATGCTCGGGGCCGGCGTAGATCTTCAGCTTGCGCATCTGGGCCCGCGCGAGGCGGTTGCGCGGGAGCATGCCCTTGACCGCCTTGCGGAGCACCTCCGTCGGCCGGCGCTCGAGCTCGTCGCGCAGCGGCCGGCTCTTGAGGCCGCCCGGGTAGCCGGAGTGGCGGTGGTACAGCTTGTCGTCGAGCTTCTTGCCGGTGACGGCGATCTTCTCGGCGTTGACGACGACAACGAAGTCGCCGGTGTCGACGTGCGGTGTGTACTGCGGCTTGCCCTTGCCGCGCAGCGTCTCCGCGATCTGCGTGGCGAGGCGCCCGAGGGTCTTGCCCTCGGCGTCGACGAGATACCAGCGGCGCTCGACCTCGCCCGGCTTTGCGTTCCAGGTCTTGTTCATAAAAAGCGGCAGACTCGCCGTCCGCCGGGCCGGAATGCTAGCAGCCCCGCGCGGAACTCGGCCGCGCCGCCATGGCTCGGGTGCCGGAGGTACGGCGCGCCCGTGACGAGCTCGGCGAGGCGCCCGACGGCGAGCACGGTGCGGCCGCGGACGAGCTCGCGCAGGAACGGACGCGAGGCCTCGACCTCGGGACGCGTCGGCCGGCGGTTCGTGTCGTGGCGCCGGGGCAGGTGCGGGTGCGTCGGAACGACGTTCCAGCAGAGCGTCTCCTCCTCGAGGCCGAGCTCGGCGAGCGTCCGGCGCACGATCGTCGCCGTCGCTTCGGCCGGGCCGCAGCCCGTGAGCTGCCGCTCGGAGGTGAACGGGATTCCCGACAGGCGCGCGCCGCGGTAGCCCGCCGCCTCGCCGACGAGCAGGAGCGGCGCGTCCTCGCGGCCGCCGAGGTAGGCGGCGAGCCGCTCGCAGCGCGCGGCGGCGCCGTCGCCGTCACGATAGAAGTTGTAGGTCGCGCCGATGCGGGCGTGGCGCAAGCGCTCGATGAGCTCCTCGATCACCATCCGGACTCTGACGGACGGCGGCCAGCAGGCGGCGGACGTGGCGCGCGAGCTGGCGGCGTTCCTCTCAGCCGCCGAGCGGTCGCTCGACCTCGCCCAGTACGACTTCAACCTCGGCGGCGAGACGGCGCCCATCGTCACCGGCGCGCTCCGCGCAGCGAACGCGCGCGGCGTCGCCGTGCGGATCCTCTACAACGTCGACCACGCGAACCCGATCCCCGTGCCGCCGCCACCGGAGCCGGACGTGCAGCTGATCGCAGCGCTCGGGCTGCCGGCGAAGGCGATCGCGGGCGTCCCCGACCTGATGCACCACAAGTACGTCGTCCGCGACGGCTCCGCGCTCTGGACCGGCTCGACCAACTGGACCGACGACTCGTGGTCGCGGCAGGAGAACGTCGTCGTCACGGTCGCGTCGGAGGAGCTGGCAACGGCGTTCACGCTCGACTTCGACGGGCTGTGGCAGGACGGCGACGTCGAGCGGAGCGGCTTCGTCGAGCCGCGCGCAGTCGAGGTCGACGGCGTGAGGGTGCGGCCGTGGTTCACGCCCGGGTTCGCGGACGCGCTCACGCACCGGATCGCCAAGAAGATCGGCCACGCGCGCAAGGTGCGCGTCTGCTCGCCGGTGATCACCTCGGCGCCCGTGCTCGGGACGCTCGCGCAGCGGATCGCCGACCGCCGCGGCGACGTCGCCGGCTGCGTCGACGCGACGCAGGTCGAGGACGTGATCAGGCAGTGGCACGAGAACGGGAGCGTGGCGTGGAAGATCCCGCTGCTCGAGCAGGTGCTCGCCGGGGACTTCACCGGCAAGCGCTCGGAGCCGTGGCAGCCGGGGAGCCTGCACGACTTCATGCACGCGAAGGTCGTGGTCGCGGACGACACCGTCTTCGTCGGGTCGTTCAACCTGTCGCACTCCGGAGAGAAGAACGCCGAGAACGTGCTCGAGCTCACCGACGCCGAGCTCGCAGGCCGTTTGAGCGCGTACGTCGACGAAGTGCGTAGGCGGTATCCCGCGGTCCGCGCCCGCGCCGATTCTCGCTCGTAGCGGCCGCTAGGACGCCGACCGTGGACGAATCGTCACACCTTCGGCACGAACGACGTGTCCGAGAGAGCGACTCGCGAGGGACAGTCCCTGATTACTCCCACTCGATCGTCGACGGCGGCTTCGAGGTGATGTCGAGCACGACGCGGTTCACCGCCGGCACCTCGTTGACGATCCGGGACGAGATCGTCTCGAGCAGGTCGTAGGGCAGCCGCGCCCAGTCGGCCGTCATCGCGTCGTCGCTCGTCACCGCGCGCACGACCACCGGGTAGCCGTACGTCCGCTCGTCGCCCTGCACGCCGACCGAGCGGATCGCCGGCAGCACCGCGAACGACTGCCACAGCTCGCGGTAGAGGCCGGCGCGCCGGATCTCCTCCTGCAGGATCGCGTCGGCCTCGCGCAGGATCTCGAGCCGCTCGCGCGTGACCTCGCCGATGATCCGGATCGCGAGCCCCGGCCCCGGGAACGGCTGGCGCCAGACCATCCGCTCCGGCAACCCGAGCTCCTCGCCGACGCGCCGCACCTCGTCCTTGAACAGCAGGCGCAGCGGCTCGACCAGCTCCATCTCCATGTCCTCGGGCAGGCCGCCGACGTTGTGGTGCGACTTGATCGTCGCCGCCACCGAGGCGTCGCCGCCGGACTCGATCACGTCCGAGTAGAGCGTCCCCTGGACGAGGTATTTGATCTGAGGCGCCGACTCGGCGGCGCCGCGTGAAGGACGTGCGGGCTGTGCCCGCGCGTCCGTTTCGAACAGGCGCTTCGACTCCTCCTCGAACACGCGGATGAACTCCTCGCCAACCGCCTTCCGCTTGGCCTCCGGGTCGTCGACGCCGTCGAGCCGCGCGAGGAAGCGCTCCTCCGCCGAGACGTGGACGAGCGGCACGTGGAAGTGGCCCTCGAACGTCTCGACCACCTGCACCGCCTCGTCCTTGCGCAAAAGGCCGTGGTCGACGAAGACGCAGACGAGCTGGTCGCCGACCGCCTTGTGCACGAGCAGCGCGGCGACCGCCGAGTCGACGCCGCCGCTCAGCGCGCAGAGCACCTGGGCGTCGCCGACCTGTTCACGGATCCGATGGACCTGCTCGTCCACGATGTTGGTCGGGGTCCAGTCGGGCAGCAGCCCGCAGCCGTCATAG
>DASSMZ010000043.1:0-11315 GCA_035688325.1 Gaiellaceae bacterium | reverse complement strand
CGAGCGCTACCGGCCGTGGGCGGCGTTCGCGACCGTCGTCGTCGCCTCGCTGCTCCTCTCGGGGACGATGCAGAGCTTCGGCCGGCAGAGCCTGTTCGCGTTCCCGATCTTCTGGGCGCTCGCGGACGGGCCGCGCTGGCTCCGGTCGCCGTTCCTGGCCGTGGCAGGCTTCGCCGGGAACGTCGCGCTGGTGCTGCTCCTGACGCGGTTCGCGCCGTGAAGACCACGGATGCCACAGATCGCCTAGGCAATCCTGGACGCCACCGGCCGCGACGTTTGAGACGACGGCATACGGGCGAAGCCGTTCCGCATGGGAATCCTGCACCGCAACCGCACCGAGCCCGAGGCGATCGAGTCCGACGAGGGCCGGCCGCTGCCGGACGAGGCGCCCGAGCCGCAGCCCGAGCACGACGAGCCGCGCCTCGACGACCCGGGCCCGACCGACCTCTCGCGGCGCGACTACTTCGCGATCCTGAAGCGCGCGGTCAAGGAGGCGAACGACGACCACATCACGAGCCTCGCCGCCGCGCTGGCGTACTACGCCTTCCTCGCGATCCCGTCCGTGCTGCTGATCGCAGCGGGCCTCTTCGGCCTGATCGCCGGGCCGCACGCGATCACCTCGATCATCGACAGGCTGCACGGGGTGATCCCGAGCCAGGCGACGACGCTGCTCGAGGGCAGCCTGCGCCGGCTGACGCAGAAGCAGGGCACGAGCATCACCCTGATCGCCGTCGGCGGCGTGCTCGCGCTCTGGTCGCTGAGCGGCGCGATGCAGAACGTGATGTGGGCGCTGAACCTGGCGTACGACCGCGAAGAGACGCGCGGCTTCGTCCGGCGCCGGATCGTCGCCGCCGCGATGGCGGTGTTCGCGCTGATGGGCTCCGCTCTCGCGCTCGGCCTGCTCGTGCTCGGCCCGCACCTCTCCCGCTGGGTCGGCAACGCGGTCGGCAACAAGACGGTCGTCGAGATCGTCTGGTGGGTCGCCCAGTGGCCGATCCTGATCGGCGGCCTGCTGCTCGCGTTCGGGGTGATCTACTACCTCGGTCCGAACGTGAGGCATCCGAACTGGCACTTCATCAGCTTCGGCGCCGTCTTCGCCGTCGTCGTCTGGCTGATCGCGTCGGGCGCGTTCGCCTTCTACGCGAGCCGCTTCGGCTCGTACAACAAGGCGTGGGGCTCGCTCTCGGCCGTGGTCGTGATGCTGACCTGGCTGTGGATCAGCTCGGTCGCGCTCCTGCTCGGGGCCGAGATCAACTCGGAGTCCGAGCGCAGCCGCGAGCTCCGCCAGGGCCAGCCGGCCGAGCAGGACTTGCAGGCGCCGGCCAAGGCCTAGCCTCAAGCGGCTCGGTAGAGTCGAGGCATGGCCTCCGGAGCAACCGCCACGCTGCGAGCCGGAGACCGCAGCGTCTCCTATGCGCCGCTGGCGTCGGTCGACGGCGTCGAGCGGCTGCCGTACTCGCTGCGGATCCTGCTCGAGAACGCCCTCCGCCACGGCTCGGCCGGGGGCGTCGAGGCCGTCTCGCAATGGCGGCCGCAGGAGGAGCCCAGCCGCGAGCTCGGCTTCCGCCCCTCGCGCGTGCTGCTGCAGGACTTCACGGGCGTGCCCTCGATCGTCGACGTCGCCGCGATGCGCAGCGCGATGGCCGACATGGGCGGCGACCCGGCGAGGATCAACCCGCACATCCCGGCCGAGCTCGTGATCGACCACTCGGTGCAGGTGGACGAGTTCGCGACGCGGATGGCGATCGAGGTCAACCGCGACCGCGACTACGAGCGCAACGGCGAGCGGTACGCCTTCCTGCGCTGGGGACGGGGCGCCTTCGACAACCTGAAGGTCGTTCCCCCGAACACCGGCATCGTCCACCAGGTCAACCTCGAGTACCTCGCGCGCGTGGTCGAGGAGCGCGACGGCGTGGCCTTCCCGGACACGCTCGTCGGCACCGACTCGCACACGACGATGGTCAACGGGCTCGGCGTGCTCGGCTGGGGCGTCGGCGGGATCGAGGCCGAGGCCGCGCTGCTCGGGGAGGAGCTCTCGATGCTCGTGCCGCAGGTCGTCGGCGTGCGGCTCGACGGCCGCCTGCGCGAGGGCGCGACCGCGACCGACCTCGTCCTGACCGTCACCGAGCTGCTGCGCCGCACCGGTGTCGTCGGCAAGTTCGTCGAGTACTTCGGCCCCGGCCTCGAGGGGCTCGCGCTGGCCGACCGCGCCACGATCGGGAACATGTCGCCCGAGTACGGCGCCACCTGCGGCTTCTTCCCGGTCGACGACCTGACGCTCACGTACCTGCGCCTCACCGGCCGCCCCGACGAGCGGATCGCGCTGGTCGAGGCGTACTGCAAGGAGAACCTGCTCTGGCACGACGAGTCCGTCGAGCCCGAGTACTCCCAGGTCGTCGAGCTCGACCTCGGCTCCGTCGAGCCGAGCCTCGCCGGCCCGCGGCGCCCGCAGGACCGCGTCGCCCTGACCGACGCGAAGGAGTCGTTCCTCGACTCGCTCACGAGCTTCGGCCACTCGTACGGGAACGGCACCCTCGACCGCGGTATCGACGACACCTTCCCCGCGAGCGACGCGGCGTCGTTCCAGGAGCCCGGCCCGCACCAGTTCGACCCCGACCCGTCGCCGGTGGCGACGACCGAGCGCGCACAGGTGCACGCCGCGACCGCCGAGCTCGACGGCGAGCAGGTCGAGCTCCGCGACGGCTCGGTCGTGATCGCCGCGATCACGAGCTGCACGAACACGTCGAACCCGCAGGTGATGATCGGCGCCGCGCTCCTGGCCAAGAAGGCGGTCGAGCGCGGCCTGCAGCGCAAGCCGTGGGTGAAGTCGTCGCTCGCGCCCGGCTCACGCGTCGTCACCGACTACTACGAGCAGGCCGGCCTCACGCCCTACCTCGAGGAGCTCGGCTTCCACACCGTCGGCTACGGCTGCACGACCTGCATCGGGAACTCCGGGCCGCTGCCCGAGCCGATCTCGGCCGCGGTCGAGGAGGGCGACCTCGTGGTCTGCTCCGTGCTGAGCGGCAACCGCAACTTCGAGGCGCGCATCCATCCGGAGGTGAAGGCGAACTACCTCGCCTCGCCGCCGCTCGTCGTCGCCTACGCGCTCGCCGGGCGGATGGACGTCGACCTCGACACGGAGCCCATCGGCCAGGGCTCGGGCGGCGAGGACGTCTACCTGCGAGACCTGTGGCCGACCTCGCAGGAGATCGAGGAGACCGTCGCGACCGCGCTGGACGGCGGCATGTTCCGCAAACAGTACGCCGACGTCTTCGCCGGCGACGAGCTCTGGCAGGCGCTGCCGGTGCCGGAAGGCGACCTCTACGCCTGGGACGACGCCTCGACCTACATCCGCCGGCCGCCGTTCTTCGAGGGCATGCCGCGCGCGCCCGAGCCGATCGAGGACATCCAGGGCGCGCGCTGCCTCGTCTCGCTCGGCGACAGCGTCACCACCGACCACATCTCGCCCGCCGGGTCGATCAAGCCGGAGAGCCCGGCCGGCGAGTGGCTGCTCGACAACGGCGTCGAGCGCCGCTTCTTCAACTCCTACGGCGCGCGCCGCGGCAACCACGAGGTGATGGTGCGCGGCACGTTCGCGAACGTCCGCCTGAAGAACCTGCTCGTCCCCGGCAGCGAGGGCACGTGGACGGTGCACGTCCCCTCAGGCGAGGAGATGACGATCTTCGACGCCGCGGAGCGCTACCGCGCCGAGGGCGTGCCGACGATCGTGCTCGCGGGCAAGGAGTACGGCTCCGGCTCGTCACGCGACTGGGCGGCCAAGGGCCCGAACCTGCTCGGCGTGCGCGCCGCGATCGCCGAGAGCTACGAGCGGATCCACCGCTCGAACCTGCTCATGTGCGGGATCGTGCCGCTGCAGTTCGCGAACGGCGAGAGCCGCGAGACGCTCGGCCTGACCGGCCGCGAGGAGTTCTCGATCAGCGGTCTCGACAACGGCGAGGCCGACGAGGTGACGGTGCAGGCGGACGGGAAGGAGTTTCGCGCCCGCGTCCGTCTCGACACGCCCAAGGAGCGGGAGTACCTCCGCCACGGCGGGATCCTGCAGTACGTGCTGCGCCGCTTCCTCGCCGAGGGCTAGCCGGCGCTGCCAGTTCGCGCTAGGCGACGGCGCGGCCGGAGTTCCGCAGGCACTGCCGCGTCTGTTCCTCGATCGTCTCTCCGACGACGTCTCCCGTCACGGGCTACGAGCGGCGCAGAACGGTCACGCCGCCGCCGCGGCAGATGCGGCGGTAACCCGGGTCGCGCCCGGTGCGGCCGGCGACGGCGAGGTACGCGTCGTGCTCCTCGCGGAAGAGCGGGTCGATCTGCGGCCGGTGGGTCAGGTGCGGGACGAGCGCGCCCGACGCCGCCACCGACGCCTGCGGCGGGATCCGGTCGAGACAGGCGTCGATCTTGCCGGCGCGCGCGGCCGACATGTAGCCGGAGAGGCCGTGCAGCGGCCGGACGACGGCGATGCTCAGCACGAGCCCGCACGCCAGCACCGCCGTCGCTGCCACGGCGCGGAACCTGCCCAGCCTCGAGAGAGCGTCCACGGTGGCGAAGGCGAGGATCGGCGCGATCGGCAGCGAGTACTGGAACCGGTCCGACCAGAACGCCGGGTTGCCGGCCAGAAACCGTTCCGCGATCGTCGGCACGGCGACGAGCAGCAGCGGCGAGCCGAGCGGCAGGAAGAGCCAGGCGCCGAAGGTCGCGGTGAGCGTCGTGCGCTTCACCGACTTGTCGACGAGGGCCGCTGCGACGCGCCACGGCCGGCGCACCACCGCGAGCGGTGCCCGCGTCCAGCTTCGGCCGAGGCTCGGGTAGTCCCAGTAGTGGTAGCGGTGGCCCGAGATCGCGGGGATGATCAGGCCGAGCGTGACGACGAACCACGCGCCGGCGACGCCGATCACGCCGAGCCCGAACCGCGCCCGTCGCTGCACGACGAGGGCGTAGACGCCCATCGCCGCGAACGTCAGCGCGACGTCCTCCTTCGCCAGGCAGCCGAGGGCGAGCATCGGCCAGAAGAGCGCCGGCCTCCGCTCGAGCAGCGCGTAGAGGCCGAACGAGATCGCGGGCACGGCGACGGCGAGCTCGTGGAAGTCGAAGATCATCCCCGCGAGCAGGCCCCAGAAGCCGAGGAACGCGAGCTGGATCGCGGTCGCACCCGTGACGCCGAGCCGCGGCCGCGCCCACCAGAACAGCGGCAGGCTCGCGACCGCGAGCAGGAGCGCCTGCGCGACGAGCAGCACGCGCGCGTCGTCCCAGACCCAGTACGCCGGCGCGAGCAGCATCAGCGCCGGGTGGAAGTGGTCGCCGAGCAGGTTCGGCACGCCCTTGACCGTGTTCCGGACGATCGCGAAGCGGCTGTAGCCCCAGATCGTCTGGTCGAAGATGCCGAGGTCGTAGCCGCCGGTCGCGAAGCGGTCGTGCCGGTAGATCGAGACGAAGGCGTAGAACGCGGCCGCCGTAGAAGCGCAGCCGACCGGAAGGGCGTCGACCGCCAGCCGTCGAACGTCCAGGCGCCAGCGCGGAAGCGGCAGGGCCTCGGCGGACAGGCTGCCCAGTCTAGGCACCGAGCCGCTAGGCTGCGGCAGCCGTGAGCGCCGCCACGCTGCACACCAACCACGGGGCGATCGAGCTGGAGCTGTTCGAGGCCGACGCCCCCAAGACCGTCGACAACTTCCGCAAGCTGGCCGGCGAAGGCTTCTACGACGGCGTCGTCTTCCACCGCGTGATCCCGGACTTCATGATCCAGGGCGGCGACCCGACCGGTACCGGCATGGGCGGCCCGGGCTACACCTTCGAGGACGAGCCCAACGACCACGGCGTCGTGCGCGGCGTCCTCGCGATGGCCAACGCCGGGCCGAACACGAACGGCAGCCAGTTCTTCATCGTCACGGCCGACGCCACGCCGTGGCTCGACGGCAAGCACACCGTCTTCGGGCGGGTCACGAACGGCATGGACGTCGTCGACACGATCTCGCAGGTCTCGACCGACGCGAACGACAAGCCGCGCGAGCCGGTCCTGATCGAGCGCGTCGAGCTCGGCGAGCTGTAGGCGAATCCCGACCGAACGCGGGCCGTGTCCGATGTGCGGCGGCCGGCTCCGCCCGCGGCGTAGGCGTCCCGAGACAGGCAAAGCCATACGAACAGCGGGTTGATCGCCAACGGTCCGTCCCGTAGCTTCGGAGGGCGGGACCGGATTCGGAGGGAGTTGTGAGCCCCCAAGCGTCAGACGACTTCGTGCGCGAGGTCAACGAGAACATCGCCCAGCTGGGCGAGCGGTTCGGCCTGCAGGAAGGGGTGCTCGAGCTGATCTGCGAGTGCGGCGAGCCCGGCTGCGCGGAACGGGTCGAGGTGCCGCTGGCCGACTACGAGCTCCTCCATGCCGCCGACCGCCGGATCGTGGCGCCCGGCCACGCGCGCGGGCACGCCGCCGAGCTCCACCCGAGCTACGCCGTCGTCGACGACTGACCGCGCCGCCGCTTCAGGAACCAGCGGACGAGCTCGACGGTGCCGGTGACGGCGAAGGCGATCGCGAGCGCCAGCAGCAGCCCCTTCCACGGCTGGCTCTCGAAGGCCTGCCCGCCGAAGTAGCCGAGCAGCGCCGCGTAGGACGCCCACGTCGAGGCGGCGATCGCGTCGAAGAGGACGAACTTCCGGTACGGGTACTCGAGCGTCCCCGCGCTCAGCGTCACGACCGTGCGCCCGCCCGGGATGAAGCGTGCGATCAGAATCAGCTCGCCCCCGCGCTCCTCCACCTGCCGATGCGCCCACTCGACTCGTTGCTTCGACTTGTCGGAGCTGAAGAAGCGGTCGTTGATCCGGCGGCCGTAGCGGTTGCCGAGCCAGTAGGCGGTGTTGTCCCCCGCGAACGCCCCGGCGGCCGAGAACACGATCACGAGCGCGAGGCTGAGGTCGCCCTGCGAGGCGACCACGCCGGCCGTGATCACCGACGTCTCGCTCGGCACGATCGGGATCACGGCGTCCAGCAGCGCCAGCACGAACAGGATCGCGTACGCCCATCCCGACGCATTCGCGACGAGCTGCGTGAAGTGGTGGAACACTGTCCCCGAGCGTATGGGTTTGGAGCCCGGGAACGGGGAACAAGCCAGCGGACTTCGAGGAAAGGACAGCGATGTTCCGACGCAGCAGGACCAAGGTCTTGATGGACAACGCGAGCTCGGGCAAGGAGCTGGCGCTCGCCCTGTCGCGCGACAAGAAGTTTCGTAAGCAGCTCGCCGAGGCGGTCGGCCACGGCGTCCGCGCGCGCCGCCGCGCCGCGAGCCGCCTGGGGATGACGGCGGCCGCCGTGCGACTGGCCACCGACGAGGAGCTGCGCAACGAGCTGCAGACGATGGCGCAGAACCTGCAGGAGGCGTGGAGCCGCGCCGAGCGCAAGCGCAGCCACAGAGCCCGGAACACGATGCTCGTGTTCATCGGCACCGGCGGCGCCGTGGCGGCGGTCTACGGGTGGCGCAAGGTCGGGTCGAAGATGTCCATGCCGGGCATGGGCTCGGGGGTCAGCACGATCGACGAGTCGATCCACGTCGACGTCCCGGTGTCGACCGCGTACAACCAGTGGACGCAGTTCGAGGAGTTCCCGCTCTTCATGGAGGGCGTCGACCACGTCGAGCAGCGCGACGACACGCGGCTCCACTGGGTCGCCACCGTCGGCGGCCGCACCGCCGAGTGGGACGCGAAGATCCTCGAGCAGCACCCCGACAGCCAGATCAGCTGGATCTCCGAGGACGGCAAGAAGACACGCGGCACGGTCTCGTTCGAGCCGGCCGGCGAGAACCGGACGCTGATCCGCCTGTCGATGAGCTACAAGCCCGAAGGGCCGCTCGAGCAGGCGGGCTCCGCGGCCGGCCTCGACAGCCAGCGCGTCCGCGCCGACCTCGAGCGGTTCAAGCAGCTGATCGAGAGCCGCGGGGACGAGTCGGGTGCCTGGCGCGGCGAGGTCTCGGCCGGCAGGACGGAAGGCTGATGCCGAACCGCCGTGACGTCGTGACCGAGCAGCTCGACGAGCTGCGCATGGACTTCGAGGCGCTCTGGGTCGCGCTGACGCGCGACCCGAGGAAGGAAGCGCGCAAGGAGCGCGCTTGGACGATCTTCGCCGGGGCGGCGGGAGCGGCCGCCGCCCTGGCCGCACACAAGGTCGCGGCTCGCATCTGGGTCGTGCTGACGGGCGAGCTGCCGCCTCCGCAGCAGCGCCGCCGCCCGCCGCAGAAGCCCGCCTAGCCGGGCGGTTCGGCGCCAGCACGTTCGGCCGGATGCGGGCTCCGCAGCGGCATGGTCGCCGCCGCGTCGCCGGGCCGGATAGGCGGCGGCTCCACGCCCTGCTAGAAGTCGGATGATGGCGACGTCGGCCCCGACGACCGCCCCGCGCCCACACGAGCCCTGGCGACAACCGGCGGACGACGTCGCGACGGCGCTCGGCACCGACGTGCACGACGGTCTGACCGCGGGCGAAGCGGCCGCACGCCTCGCGCGGGCCGGGCCGAATCGCCTCGACGAGGAGGCGCCGCTCCCGGCCTGGCGGAAGCTCCTCGGCCAGTTCGCCGACCCGCTGATCTACCTGCTGCTCGCGGCGACCGCCGTGTCGCTCGTCGCCTGGGTCCTTGAGGGCGAGGAGGCCGCGCCGTACGACGCGATCGTGATCGCGGCGATCGTCGTCGCGAACGCGGTGCTCGGCTACGTCCAGGAGGCGCGCGCCGAGAAAGCGGTCGCTGCGCTGCAACGAATGGCGGCCGCGACCGCGGCCGTCGTCCGGGACGCACGCCCCGAGCGGATCCCAGCGGAGGAGGTCGTCCCGGGCGACATCCTGCTGCTCTCCGAGGGCGACGCCGTCGCAGCGGACGCCCGGCTGCTCGAGGCGGCGTCGCTGACGGTCGCGGAGGCGGCGCTGACGGGCGAGAGCGAGCCCGTGCTGAAGGACGTCGCAGCGCTCTCCCGGCCGGTCGAGCTCGCGGAGCGTGTGAACATGGTCTTCAGCGGCACGGCGGTCGCGCGCGGGCGCGGGCGCGCGGTCGTGACCGGGACGGGGATGGCGACCGAGGTGGGGAACGTGGCGCGCCTCCTCGGCAGCACGCTCGAGCAACCCACCCCGCTCCAGCGAGAGGTCGACCACCTCGGGCGGATGCTCGGCGTCGCGGTGATCGTGATCGCCACGGTCGTGGTCGCCGCCATCCTGCTCACGTCCGAGATCGGCAACGCCTCGGACGTCGTGTCGGTGCTGCTCGTCGGGGTCTCGCTCGCCGTCGCAGCCGTGCCCGAGGGCCTGCCCGCGGTGCTGTCGGTGGTGCTGGCCCTCGGCGTCCAGCGCATGGCCAGGCGGCGCGCGATCGTCAAGAAGCTCTCGTCGGTCGAGACCCTCGGCTCCGCTTCGGTGATCTGCTCGGACAAGACCGGCACCTTGACGAAGAGCGAGATGACGATCCAGAAGGTCGTCACCGCCTCGGGAGAGGTGGATGTCAGCGGGGACGGCTACCGGCCCGAGGGCGAGCTGCTGGTCGACGGCCGGCCGCTCGACGACCCGAGGCTGATCGAGGAGGTCGGGTCGGTGCTCGTCGGCGGAAGCCTCACGAACGATGCCGTGCTGCGGCAGGAGGGCCGAACGTGGACGATCCAGGGCGACCCGACCGAGGCGGCCTTCCTCGTCGCCGAGGCGAAGGTCGAGGGCCTACGCGAGGCTCGGGAGGCCCGCTTCGAGCGTGTCGGCGAGATTCCCTTCACCTCCGAGCGAAAGCTGATGAGCACCGTTCAGAGCGACCTCGAGGGCGACCTCGGGGTGGCCGTCGTGACCAAGGGCGCGCCCGACGTGCTGCTGGCGCGTTGCAGCGGCGAGCGCGTCGGACGCGAGGTGCGGCCGCTGTCGAGCGATCGTCGCGGGCAGATCCTCGCCACCGTGGACCGCCTCGCCGACCTCGCGCTGCGGACGCTGGCCGTCGCCTACCGGCCGGTAGCGCAGTCCCCTCTGCCGGCGGACGAGGCGCTCGAGCGCGAGCTCGTCTACCTCGGCCTGGTCGGCATCCTCGACCCGCCGCGGCCCGAGGCTCGGGCGGCGATCGCCGAGGCGCGTTCCGCCGGGGTGCGCGTGGTGATGATCACCGGCGACCATCCCCGCACCGCGGCGCGAATCGCGGCCGACCTCGGCATCGCCCCGGCCGGCGCCCGCATCGTCACCGGCGGCGAGCTCGAAGCGCTCGACGACGAGGGCCGCGCGGCGATGGTTCGAGAGGCGCGCGTCTACGCCCGCGTCGCGCCCGAGCACAAGCTCGCCATCGTCGACGGGCTTCATGCGGAAGGACGGATCGTCGCGATGACGGGCGACGGGGTGAACGACGCGCCCGCGCTGAAGGCGGCCGACATCGGGGTCGCGATGGGCGTCGCCGGTACGGACGTCGCGAAGGAGGCGGCGGACATGATCCTCGCCGACGACAACTTCGCCACCATCGTCAGCGCGATTCGCGAGGGCCGCGGCATCTTCGCGAACATCCGCAAGTTCCTCCGCTTCCTCCTCTCGTCGAACATCGGCGAGGTCTTCACGATGTTCTTCGGCGTGGTGCTCGCGGGGCCGCTCGGCCTCGAGGACACCGGCGTGGCACTCGCGGTGCCGCTGCTCGCGACGCAGATCCTCTGGATCAACCTCCTGACGGACGGGGCGCCCGCCCTGGCGCTCGGAATGGACCCGCCGCCCGACGACGTCATGGGACGGCCCCCGCGCCGGCTCGGCGACCGGGTCATCGACCGCGAGATGTGGCTCGGCATCCTCTGGGTGGGCGCGGTGATGGCGGTCGTCACGCTGCTCGCCCTCGACCTCCGCTTGCCCGGCGGGATCGTCGGCGGCTCGGGCAGCGTCACCCAGGCGCGCACGATGGCGTTCACGACGCTCGTCTTCGCCCAGCTGTTCAACTGCTTCAACGCGCGCTCCGACAGAACGAGCGCCTTCCATCGGCTGTTCACGAACCGCTATCTCTGGGGCGCGATCGCGCTCTCGGCGCTGCTGCAGGTGGCGGTCGTGGAGCTCGCGTTCCTCAACGACGCGTTCAAGACGGCGCCGCTCGGCCTCGACGAATGGCTGATCTGCATCGGCCTCGCGAGCGTCGTGCTCTGGGCCGACGAGGCGAAGAAGCTCCTCGAGCGGTCGCTTCGCCGCTAGGGCGCCGCAGCCGAGTGGACGACGAGGACGGAGCAGCGGGCCCGCTGCGCGACCCGCTCGCTGACGCTGCCGAGCGCGCGAACCCCGTGGAGCCCGCGCGAGCCGACCACGACGAGGTCGGCGCGACGCGACCGCTCGACCAGCGCGCTCACCG